>NZ_NFJG01000011.1:0-53088 GCF_002159755.1 Bacteroides sp. An269 | reverse complement strand
CCTGTTCTTCGTCAGATAGCCCGCTATCTTCCTCATCACAGAAGCGAAAATGCCTCAAAAACTCATCCCAAATCATCGCACGATAAATTCAAAACAGCTTCTTACTTATTACCGCTTGATGAAATAAACCACGGTGGGCAAATGGTCGCTATAGCCGTTCAGCCAACGTCCGCCCGCTTGCGTACGGTTGGGATAACCGGCATATTTTCCTTCGGTCTGGAACAGATAGTCGCGTTTGAATATCTGATGGCTCTCGTAAGTCAGTTTCCGGTGCCGGCGGTTCAGAAAATTGCCGGTAAAGACTATCTGGTCGAAAAGGTTCCATTTCCCCCGGTACTTCAATGTCCCGTCACCTCCTTCCAGCGTATTCCACCACGGATTATACAGTTCTTTCTTTTTCACATCCTTGGCATTACGTTTGGCTCCGAGCGATTCTGCCATGCTCTTGTCCATCGGGTCGTCGTTCATATCCCCCATAATGACAATCTTGATTTTCGAGTCCAGACGTTGCAAAGAGTCTTTCAAGGCACGCACCTGCACACCGGCACGCTCACGAGCCGGAGACTTGGCTCCACGCGAAGGCCAATGATTGACAATAAAAGCTACCCGTTCGCCTGCCAATTCTCCGTCCGCTATCAAGAAGCCACGTGTAGGTCTGTCGGACGGTTCCGCAAGCTGATAAGGCACCAACCTTGTAGATTTCACCTGATAAAGTTCCGGATTATAAAACATGGCACAATCGATGCCCCGTTCGTCCGGTCCTTCGTAATGGATAATCTGATACCCCCGTTCCTTCAACGCAGGCTGGGCTAACAGGTCTTCCAGCACACGGCGGTTTTCTACCTCTGCCATGCCTATCACCGCGGCTCCTTCGTCCACCTTATCCGTAGCCAACAGGCTCAATACAGTCGACATGTGCTCCAATTTCGACTGATATTTCTTATCATCCCATTTATTCCGTCCGTCCGGCAAATATTCATAATCGTTCTTCCCTTCATCGTGAACGGTATCAAACAGGTTTTCCAAGTTATAAAACGCCACTCCGTAGAGTTTCCCTTTCTTATTCTGTGCATTACCTGCTACGACCAGCAGGAACAGAAAGAGTGTCAATCCGATTCTTTTATACATATTCCTTCAATTTTATCACCAACTCCAGTCACTTATCACCGCTTCTGCTTCTACCTGATTCTCTACCGCATCATCCAGATTGCAGAAGAAATCAATGCCTGTCTTCCGTTCCAGCTCATCCACCGGAATCACATATTTTTGCAAATCTTCCGCTTTCGGATTACGAATCAATCCTTCCTGATGAGGTATCAAAAACGCAATGGCATGAAAATCATTTCCCTTTTCAGTCAATACAGCCATAAAATAGGACGCAGGACATGCCAATCCGTGTATGGTAAAACCATTTTCATCGGTCGTAGGAGTTCCTCCCGAAACGTGTGTACCGTTAAAGTTCACCAATAATTCATTGAGGGTTCCTCCTTTTGCCACATATACTTTATCGTAGGTTCCTGATGCTGTAGAACGTCCCCACGTCTGCACTTGTTCTTCCAATCCACGCCAAAAACCTCCGTTAAAGTCATTCAATTGTGGCGACATGTTGCTATAATAGAAGGTCTGCTCGTTGGCTTCTTTCGTATACACCCGGTCTTCCGAAGCGCATAAATGGCCTTTATCGAAACCGTCACTCTTATGGTCTGCTTCTTCCGTACGCATCTCTTCCGGCAACTCTTCGTCTACCGCCCACGCATCGGTACGTGATACTTCATCAGCCGAAGTCGTTTTATCGAAACTGAAAGCCACCCAATTGGCGTGCCGCTTAGCCGCATTCCACTCCAGTGCATAATTCAATACCCGATTACCGTTTACCTCAATGTCATGCGCCACATACACATTCGAATCGTTCAGGCAAGGCATTTCGTATTCCGTCACGTAATCATTACCGGCATTCGCATTCCAGTTTCCAGCCGGAGCATCTTCTTCCACATATTCAATCGTTACATTGTTTCCTTCGATGTCTATTACCCGGAACTTCAGATAGCGGTAACGGTCGGCACCCATACACCAAGCCCAATAAGCGGCATCTTCCTCGATGTCAACCGATTGTTGCCAACCGGCTTCTTGTACAGGTACTTCCGGCATGGCGTCCAGACGTCCGGCATCGCTTTTTGAAAACCAGTAGACATCCCCATGAAAAGTCTTGTCTTGAATGTAGAACGGATAAGTAAACCCTTCGGGCTGGCATACAGAGAACCCCTCAGAAGCACTTTCGTACCCTTTCAATACCAATGTGACCGCTCCTTCTTGCGTGGTCTCATTCTCAATGGTTATCGTATCATTGTCGCTACACCCGACTACTATGAAGCCGAAAAGCAGCATGTATATTCTTAAAACAGATTTCATATATTCAGTAACCGGTTAATAATTAAAACGCAGATATCCGCAGATTCACGCAGATTATAATTCCAGTCTGCACGAATCCGCGAATATCTGCGTTTCTTTATGTAATCATTTCATTTTATAACTTATTCAGCCTCATTCACCACGATATTCTTGAATTCCCACGTAGGAGCAGCCGTAGAATTGCTGATGTAAACAAAGGCAATCCGGATGGTTTGTCCTGCGTATGTACTCAAATCGTACGGACCTACCGGATAGAAATCCCACGTCTGCCCGTCAGACCATTGCGATTCATCGAATATCAAGTCTTCCCATGTGCAAGACTCTACATTGTCTACATAATCGGTAGAAATCTTAATCTTGAAATGGTCGGTCAACGCTTCACCATTCAGATAACGGTGCGCTTCCTCAAATGCCACCTGCGGAGCCATGGCTTCCGACAAATCTATCACCGGAGATACCAGCCAGCTTTCTGCCGGATAATTCGTATTGTTATAGTAAGCAGATGCTTTCCAGCCATATTGTTCCGTGTTCGACCATACATAGTTGACGCCTTGCATCGAAATGTCCTGGATGGTAAAACCACCTTCATCACCCAACAAGCTTTCATTCAGGTAAGTGCCTGCCATAGCCACATATCCTTCTTCGGTTTTTTCGAAAGTAGTGGTACGGGAAGAATAAATCTGCGATGCACTCCAGCCGGCATCGTACGTATATTCCGTTACAGCCATTGTTCCGTCGGCATCTGCACGGTAAACCACGGCAGCCTTATCACCTTTCGCGGCAAACGGGAACTTCTGAACCAGATAGATGGGGAATACATTGGCAGGCCGCGATACATAGTCGGCACCCAATTCGGCATACATAGCCGGGTCGGCAACCACAACATTCGCGTCTTCATTCGTATATTCGCACCATGCACCTTCACGATATACATAGAGGGCAGCGGTATTGGCGTATGCGCCCGATGCACGGCTCATCTTCAACATCTGGGCTGCTACTTCCGATTCGGGCACTTCCTTGAAAAGGCATACATCCCAGTATTGTCCGTTTACAATCGCCAGATTCTTGATTTCGGCGGTAGGCGCACACTGGTCAGTGCTCTTGTAAGCGAATGCCAAGGTAATCTTTTTCCCTGCAAACTGCGCCAGGTCTACGCTTTGAGCGATGAAATCCCAACGGTTAAATCGAGAACCATCATAAGCTAAATCTGTCCACGTAGCTGCCTGTACATCACCGGTATAATCAGTAGAGACTTTCAGTTGCATAAAATCAGCCGCATTGTTCCCATTCAAGAAATTGAAAGCAAAATCAAAGTTCAGTACTGGATTCTGCGCTTCCGACAAGTCGATTTCGGAAGACACAAACCAGCTTTCGGCTGCCAAGTTTTTCTTATTTGCATCATCATATCCTGTCGCTTTATAATAACCGTATGAGGCATCATGAGACCATACAGCAGACAGATCTTCAGGAACAGTAATGTTTTTAACAGCAAACAATTTGCTTTCTTCCTTCATCGCATCCTCCACATACGTGTAGCGCGAAGCTGCATAGCTTCCGTAGCTATACGAATCGTTATAAAGAGTCAGTTTTACGGTCTTGTCCCTTTCGATATTCTTCAGCTTAAACGTGCCGTCTCCGTTCGACTCAAACGACCATTCTCCGCCTTCCGTTGGTAAAGAAGTCGTAAAGTTAAAATTATCGTGTGTCTCGTCCATGTAGATGTACTGCATGTAGCTATTCAACAACGTATAGCCTTCCGAACCTTCTTCGATCGTAACAACCTGCTCTGAACCGTTATCCGAAGAAATAATGCCATCGGTCACGGTAATCGCATCGGGATAGATATATCCATAAGGTTTACTCGGGTCATCCAGCTTGCCGAACGGATAATAACTGCCATCGTTGGCTTTAGCCGCAATGACGTAATTTCCGGCTTCTCCGTCGAAGGTATTAACCTGCTGATACACTACCGGAATGACACCGCCTCCCGCACCGGGTTCAAACTCCGAGTAAGCATAGTTCACGGCTACCATATCACCTTCTTGCGGGTTTTCCATTCGCGATTCGAGAACAGAAGGAATCTGTCTCAGTGTAGACGGAGACAGATAAGTAGCGGTAGAAGTCCCGTTCCATACGCTACGGTAATCGTTATTGGTCAGTGTGTAATCCGAAATCTTCTTGAAATCGGCCAGATAGCCCGACTGCCCTCTGTACATATTATATTGTACCGAGATGCGCGAACCGGTATCGGCATTCGGATATTTATAATCGATAAAAGCAGGCAAATACCATTCGGCTTCCGTGGCATCGGCAAAATACTTGTTCTTGCCGATGGCTTCTAAAGCCGCCACATAGGTCTGCCCTTCCGGGTCTTTCGACAAGGCAAGTTCCTTGTTCGCTTCCATTCCCGCTATGGTTCCGTAATCGGAAGAAGCCAGCTGGATGGTAACGCCCGTCTTCACATCGGTCAGGGAAGAATCAATATTAAACTGGTCGTTATAATCTTCGCATGCCGACAAGCCCGCCAGCAATACGGTCGACATCAACATTATCTTTTTCATATACTGCATTTCTTTTATTAAGGATTAGAAATTTACTTTCAGTCTCAAGCTATACGTACGGCCGAACGCATAGTAGCAATAAATGTTATCGGCGGTAGCTTCCTGCAGGGTTGAAGAAGAAAGCGTATTCGGATTGTATGCCTTCGAGATATACTGGTAATCCAGCAAGTTGTTCACGTTTCCGGAAAGGATAGCATTCAGCTTGCCGATCTTGAAGCGGTAAGAAGCATTCAGGTCAAACTGGCTGGCTGCCGGAATCTTCCACGGGTCGAGCACAGATACCTCCCTGCCCAACGACAGGTTGCTTCCCGACAATGAATAGTACGCATAGTTGCGTCCGTAATACGTCCAGTCAGCACCTACACGGATGGACTTGCCAATCTTGAAGGTAGCGCCGATAGCCGCCGTGGTCTGTGCCGAACCTCCTACACGCACACCTTTCAGGTTAATCTTGGCATTGGCATGGTCGGCAGCACCTACTGTGGTAACGGTTCCTTCAGCCGTCAATGCCTGACCGTAAGCATCGTAAGCATATCCCGTAGCGTTGCTATCCCATTTCCAGTCACCCAACGAGAACATACCCGTCAGCTCCAGCCAGTTCAACGGAGTGATTTTCACATCCAGCTCGATACCTTTGTGCAAGGCGTTCACACCGGTCATGTTCATGAAATATTCCATCTGGTTATCCATCGTACCGCTCTTGGTCATGGTCTTGTCCAGCCATTTGGTATAATAAGCATTCACGTTCGCGCTCAGCCACTCGTTGCGGAAACCGTATCCCAACTCGAACGACAAGACTTTCTCGTTCTTGGCATCCTTGTTGATGGCATGGCTCGTAGTGGCTTGCATGAAAGCACCGTAAGAGAACTTCGGCGCACGGCTGATATATCCTAAGTTAAAGAATACATTGTGATTGTCGGTGATGTTGTAGTTGGCACCACCCTTTGCCGTAAAGCCCAAGAAGCTGATTTTATCGGATTTGGCATGAGCCTCGTCGTAATAGAAACGGTCGTAACGCCAATACGTGGTATTCGATAACGAACCTGCCACGAAAGCCGAGAGCTTATCCTTGTTGAACTCGGTCTGGAAGAAAGCCCCCTCTTGCAATACGTGTCCGTCATAGTCACGGTACACCACATCGCCTACACCCAGTTTCTGGTATCTCCATGCCGAATTGGCAGCATTGGCATTGTTTTCCACCTGTACATCGCCGCGGGTAGAATCCATGAAATACTGGCCGCCGAACAGATCCGAAATCTCGTTCGTATGCGTACCTTTATAATAACGGAAATCGATACCTCCGTAGAAATCGAAGTATTCGCCGAACTTGGTCGTATAGGTAGAGAGCAAACCATACCAGTTATGATAGTTCTTCGACTGGCTCATGACCATCATCGAACCATACTCACTTGCCGCATTGATGTCTTCGATTTTTCCATAATCGAACGTACCATCGGCTTTACGATACTCGGTCATTAATTCGCCATAATAACCTCCATTCCAGTCGCGGTATGAATACCCATAGTCTTCATTTGCCTGACCTGAATTTCCGTAACCGCGTCCGATAGACACGTATGCCACCGTACTCAGCGATGATTTCTCATCAATCTGCCACTGGTGGTTTAAGCTGATTTGCGGCTTGTGGTATACGTTGTATTCCGAACTCCGACGCTGACCGTTGTTATCGAATCCGTACGTAGAGTTGTATTTGTAATTCTTCACCCCGAATACCTTTTCCACATATTGCCAGCCAGCAATGGTCAGGGCACCGTCACGCTGGTAGTGCTTTTGCGGAGCACCGAAAGCCGTCAACGACAACTGGTGTGCCTCATTGATGCGTTTCGAAATGTTCAGGAAATAATTGTATCCTTCGAAGTCAGTGCCTTGCACATAACCGTTACCCCACGTACGGGCACCGAGCAACGTCATTGCCCAGCCGCTTTTCGACACACCGGTAGAAACGCTGAACAAAATCTTGTTCATGCCGTCGTTCCCCATCGAATAAGCAAGGGTTCCGCCTTTTTCGCTATCCAGTCCACGGGTCACAATGTTAATGGTACCACCTACCGAAGGAGCCGATACCTTCGAAGCACCCAAACCGCGCTGGGTCTGCATGGTGCGTGTCACATCGGTCAGTCCTGCCCAGTTCGACCAATAGATGCCTCCCCACTCCATATCGTTCATCGGCACACCGTTCACCATCACGGCGATATTCTCGTTGCCGAACCCACGCATATAGATTTCAGAGTCACCATAACCTCCGCCTTCCTTGTTGGCATGCACACCCGGAGTTGACTTCAGGATTTCGGGAAACTCCTGCGTACCGAGCTTTTCTTCAATAAAGTCCATGCTTACGCTGGAAACGGCTACCGGCGTCTTGCGGGCGATAGCCACCGACGAAGTAATCACCACGTCCTGGAGCATCTGTGCATCCGATTCCATCAGGATGGTACCCAAGTCTACCTCTCCATCCTTCCCGATTGTTACGGTCTTCTCTTTATAGCCCAAGTATGTAAATACGATGGTAACTCCCTTTTTAGCAAGCTTCAATGTGAAACCTCCGTTCACATCGGTGATAGCCCCCTGCGTAGTCCCCTGCACGGCAACCGTAGCCCCGATAAGAGGCTCGTTTGTACCTGCATCCACCACCATACCTTTCACGGTAGCCTGTGCCACCGCCGTAGCTGTACAACAAATGGTAAGCACAGCAAACAGTAAGAAATGTTTCAACTGATCTTTCATACGTCTCTTTTTAGTTTTGCATTATTAAAAGATTATGAAACAAATATAACAAATATTTCGGTTCCCTAAAGCATTTGAAGCCTTTTTCATCACGACTTTAACCACATTATGTTAAAGGATTTAGCAGTTAACAAAAGGAGGGACTATCAAATTAACACAAAAACATTTCCTCCAGTCCAAGTGGGAAAGCCCCAGAAGGCTCACAACTACATCTGCCACCAAATTTTCAACACCGGACTTTCAATTTAACACATGAAATAAAAATGTAATGCATGCCAATCAGGAATTAAAAGCTGTTATGTTTCACAGGAGTTACCACTTCGTTCAGGAGGTAAAGGTCAATAGTCCTGCTTCTGAAACCAATACCCAAAGCCCGGCGGACAATAACTTCTTCTAACTCCCCTTTAACTCCTGATTGGCATGATTAATTTACGCACATTGATTATTAACTGTCTGCTATCATCTGACGGACTATCAACTATCTGCGTCCGTCACCGCATGTACTTGCGCGCACCGATGCATATAGATGAAAAAGCTTTGCCAAGTACTGTGACATGCCAAAAACTATATTCCCACATAACAGCGTTACTGATTGTCAACACACCCGGCTCAACAACGTAACAAACCGCTTCCTGAGCCTGACGCACAAAACCGTATGAAAATGCAGCGTTAATGTGCTAATGAATAATATGAGAGCACATTAACACATTAGCAAATTAACACATTAGCAAATTAGCAAATTGCCACATTAACACATTGCCACATTAACAAATTGCCACATTGCCATTATACCGTTCAACGTTTCTCTATCAGTTCTATATAACCAGCATCCGGATGATGAAAATAACAAATCCGAATGCCCTGCAATGCCCCTACCTGTACCGGGGCAAACAACCGTTCATAGCCTTGGGCAAGCAACTCCTCACAAGCTTTATCAAAGCCCAAAGCTTCGTAAGCCAGATGATACGGCATAACACCATTGGCATGAAGCAGACTGGCTTCAAGCGAACCAGACTGCAACTGATGTACAAGCTCAACAAGAGGTGCCCCCTCCTTAGTCAGGTAACAAAGTTCAACCTGCAAGCCTTCATCGTAAAGTATCTCTCCAGCTACATACCCCAATTGGGCAAACTGAGCAGCAGAAAGACGGATATCGGCTACCACATAACCGACATGATGGAATAAGATTTCGTTCAACATACAAGTGTTCAGAATTTATCGTAATGTATTTTTGTTTTGTTCCATTTATTCTTCGGTTGAGGAATGTTGACCGGATGCCCCACCAATATCAAGTTCAAAGGTACAATATGGACAGGCACAGACAGCAAATCACGCAATTTATCCACACGGCTTTCCAGTGGATAAATTCCCGTCCATACAGCTCCCAGCCCGATAGAATGGGCTGCCAGCAACAGATTCTCGGATGCAGCCGAACAATCTTGCACCCAATAAAGTGTGTTGTCTTCCTTATCCATCTTATTGATGGATTCGTAAAGAGACACATCGCCACAAACCACAATCCCCGTACATCCCTTATTTATCATCTTTGCATAAGGCAAACAATCCTTGAGTTTTTGCATGACTGCCTCATCACGCACCACGATGAAATGCCAAGGCTGAAAATTCATCGAACTGGGTGCGGCCATGGCTGCCTGTAGCAAGATGTGCAACGCCTCATCGCTTACCGGCTCGTCTGTAAACCTCCTGACCGTAACTCGTGTCAGGATATTGGTTATTGTTTCGTTCTGTATCATAATATATTATCATTTATATATTCCAATGCTTTCGAATAATTTTACGGAGTGCACTTAGATTCTTTTCTTCAAAGAACGTCCAATGATCGCAATCCAACTCATAATAAGGAGCGTTGGGATAATGCTCTTTCCATGCCTGATGATTCATCCCAAGCATTTGGCGCATCTGCTCTAAAAGACGTTCATCGTTTTCCTCACCTCTTTCCAAGTAAATCATCTTAGAGGCATTCGCCGCCATGACATGCACAATCGGCCCATTATAATCTAATGCGGGGAAATTTTTGTACAACTCATTCGTTATACGGATCCGCTCTCTCAATATTTCTTCGATTATTTCTTCCGGTATCTCATCCGTTTCAACGCGTTGATATACCGCCTCCATATTCAAAACAGGATACAAAGCTTTCTCCGGATGTTCCCGCTGCATGTAGTCAGCTAAGGCTATAGCCAATTCCGCACCGGTACAATAACCTGTCAGCATGGCTATCGGCTTACCTTCCAATACCTCCAAAAGGATTTTTGCATAAGATTGCAAAAGCACATCCAATGAGACCGATTCTTTGCCAATAAAAAAGTCGTAATAAGAATCGAATACAAAGACTGAAAAATCCTCAGCAAAAAAACGGAGCAAGCCATCATAAAAAGGCGATACTGCCGGGAATCCGGTAATGAACACAAGTACAGGCTTCCGGACATCGTATTCAGCAAACCAGAAATAACCACCGCTTTCCACATCATGCAGCAACCGGCGTATCGTACGGCACTTATACACCGAAGAAACGGTGATACGCAAGCTGGTCCCGGTTATCACCTTGCCCACAAATTCCATTACCTGCATGGAAGTCATTCCCGCTTCGTCCAACAAATCGGTTTCTACCCCAATGCCTTCCGTGCCAATCACTTCTTCAGCTATCGCCAGCAGTGCCTTCTCATCTTCCGTATCCGCCCCGACAACTTCGCGCTTCACCACGACATCGGGTTCGGGCAACCGTTTACGGTCTATCTTGCCATTTATCGTAAGTGGGAACTCATCCACCACCGCCCATTTGGAAGGAATCATATAGGCGGGCAACTTGCCACGCAAAGCCGTCTGCAAATCAGAGATATCCAATAAAGATGATGCACAAGGTTGTACAAACGCCACTAATTCTTCCCGATTATCTTTCTTCCAGACTTCCACCAAAGCATTCTGCACATTTCCGCATTGCTGAAGTTGTGTTTCTATATCAGACAATTCAATGCGAAAGCCGCGCAATTTCACTTGATTATCGGCTCGTCCCATAAAAATAAAATGTCCGTCCGAGCGACGCTTCACCAAATCACCGCTTTTATATAAAAATGTATTTATTCCCAAAGCCTTGTCTTCCGGTACGGCATAAGGGTTCTCAATAAACTTTTCCTTATTCAACTCCGAACGGTTCAAGTAGCCAGAAGTCAACTTCATCCCTCCAATATACAATTCTCCAATCACATTGTCTGGCACGATATGATAGTATTCATCCAATACATAACAAGAAACTCCCGGCAACGGAATACCTATATCGTTCGGTTCAAAATCGTCATCAACCACACACAAGGTCGTATCTACCGTGTTCTCTGTAGGGCCATATGCATTAATCAACCTATAGTCTTTATGCCAATATTCAAGAGCAGACAATGCCGTAGTTTCTCCCCCTACCACAATCGTTTCCAAAGAAGAGAATTTTCTTTTGGGCAACAAGGGCAGCATAGCAGGAGGAATAATGACAAAACTCAAAGCCTGTTCTTCCATCAAGTTTGCCAAAAGTACCGGATCTTTCCGCTGGCCGGCAGAAGCAATAACCAAAGCTGCTCCTGCAAACAGGACAGGAAATATCTCTAAAACCGAAGCATCGAAGCTGATACTGGCAAACAGCAGACCTCGTGATTTTTTTGACAAGCCGTATACCCTTGTTCCAACTTCGCTCAAGATATCCAATGCCTGACAAGAGATAGGAACCCCTTTAGGCATTCCTGTCGTTCCGGATGTATAAATAATATAAGCGACTCCCGGTAAAGCATCTTTTTTGTGTGACACGATATTTTCATCAATCACCTCCCCAAACGGATAATTCGTTCTGTCAAACAACATGACACAACCGGCATCTTGCAAAATAAACTTTCTCCGCTCTTCGGGTAATTCCACATCTAAAGGTACGAAACAACAGCCCGCTTTAAGAATGCCCAGCATCGTCACGATGCATTCATTCGAAGCACTCATAAGCAAGGCTATGGCAGAAGAACCGACACCAGCCTTTCTGATAGAAACAGCAACCGCATCCGACAGTTCATCCATTTCTTTATAAGTCATGCTTCCTTTTTCATCTATCAAGGCTATTTGCTGCGAATAATTTTGAACATTCCAGGCCAATTGTTCCAAAAACGTTTTTGAGTGAGATAACTTCCCTGCAAGTGCATTCTGTTGAATAATTGCTTGGCTATATGCTGGAGAGGCTAACGGATAATCCAATAAAGATTTATCCGGATTCTCAACAACGGCTCTTAAAACAGTCTGATAGATAGCTGCAAAAAGTTCTATCTCTTCTTCCGTGAAATTAGAGTTTCTATAACCGATACGGCAATAAATACGGTCGTCTTTATCAGACAAGATGCTAAACACCATATCAAAAACCGCTTTATCCTGCAGCAAGTAATCATGATACAAGGCTTTTTCTTCGAAAGTAAACATGACTTTGATTAATTCCAGGTTTGGCTCTGCAGCACAAGCACGGGCTATTTCCACAATTTTATCATAAGATATAGCCTGTTCCTCAACCGCTATCAAACTGTTTTTAAGTGCAGTCAAATAGTCAAGAAATGTAGATTGCCCGTATTCTTTTTTATAGCAAAGAAGCAGCACCTGAACAAAATAACCGATAATCCATTTCTCATCATTCTGCTCACGTCCCAAATAGGGAAAACCAACTGCAAAATTAGTCTGCTTATATACACGTGACAATACCATCATATAAACGGCATAATAAAAGATGAATTGTGTATAACCGTTCGTACGACAAAAAGAATAAATCTTTTCAGACAGTTCCTCAGGTATTCCACACGTATAAAGCCTACCTGCCAATCCGCTGCCCTGTTCATGTTGAGGCAATTTCAATTCTGTTATACCAACCATGTATTTTTCCCAAAACCTGACACGGTCTGCGTATTTTCCAGTATGGATAAATTGATTGGCCTTTAAAGAATATTCTACGTAACTGCCTGACATTTTTTCTAACCGCTCTTTCCGGCCAGACACCCAATCCACCAGAACAGACTGAATCAAATGAGCCGACCAACCGTCTGATATCAGATGATGCATGACTAAAGAACAAACATATTTCTTCCCGTCGACCCTATATAATTTGCAATGAAACAAAAAGGGCTGAGTCAAATCGAATGAAATCTTCATATCAGCAGTCAAGCATTCAGAAAGTTCAGCCTCAAGGATATCATAGACTTCTACATGAACGGGAGTATATTGAGCTACTTGAATAAAAGGCTGCCCTTTTTGATCAATAGGGAAATACATTCGGAAACCGTCTTGAGCCTCAATCAAATCATTAAATGCCTGTTCAAAAACTAACGGTTCCAACGTAGAAGGACACTCAAACAAACACGGTAAGTTATAGGCATCTTTCAGCTCATTCGTTTTTGTACATTCCATCCATAGACTGAATTGTGAAGGGGGTAAAGCAACCTTTTCCTGTACAGGAATTACATTCGTCTTATTTTTTTCAGAACTTACCTCCAGCCGTTGTTCTATAAAAACAGCCAACTCCTTCAAAAGAATATGCTGATAAATTTCTGATGCGGTTATCCGGCATCCGAATTGCTCCTGTATATGGAAAGATAACTGAATAACGGCCATAGAGTCGCCCCCCAAAGCAATAAAACTATCTTCACGTCCGATAATCTGTTCCGATAACAAACTGCTCCACACTACGGCCAACCTCTTTTCTGTATCCGTTTCAGGCAACTCAACTTTCCGGTTTTCCTGATGTAAAAAAGGAGCTGGCAATAACTTCCGCTCAACCTTTCCACTTGTATTATAAGGAAAATTCTCCATCGGCACAATCGCTGCAGGTACCATGTAAGCAGGCAAATGCTGCATCAGATATGATTTTAAAACACCAGTAGAGAACTCCTTGACAGATACCACCAATACATAAGCGACAAGGCTCTTCCTTCCTTCTTGCTCATGCACAAGAACCACCGCATTCTTTATCACGTCCCCGAACTGCATTATTTGGGATTCGATATCCCCTAACTCGATACGGTAGCCATTTAACTTTATCTGATAATCGGAACGTCCAATAAAAATAAGATGCCCGTCTGCACGCCGCATAACCAAGTCGCCACTTTTATACAAACGCAGATTACTGTCATCCTTTTTCTTTTCTTTAGAGGCAAACGGATTAGCCAGAAATTTCCCGACATTTAATTCGGGACGGTTCAAATATCCATCAGTCAACTTCAAGCCGCCTATATAAAGCTCACCCATTGTATAATCGGGCATCAACTGCATATATTCGTCCAATACATAACAAGTGCTTCCCGGAACACTGAGACCTATATCATTAAATTGAGATTCAGGCGTCAGAATCGCATGAGTCGCATCTACACAATTTTCAGTCGGACCATATACATTTACAAAAAGGCGGTTTTCACTCCAGTAATTTATGACTTCCTGACTACAAGAATCTCCTCCTACAAAAATTGTATGAAGCTTAGGTAAGTGACGATGCGGAATTGTAGCCAAAAAAGCAGGTGGTATAAACATGGAAGTTATCTGACATTTTTCCAAAAATTCAACAAATGCAACCGGGTCTTTTCTTTCTTGTTCCGGACTTAATACCAACGTAGCCCCCGCAGCCAGTGCCGGAAATATTTCCATCACGGAAGCATCAAAACAAATATTTGCAAATTGCAATTCACGAGAATGCTCATGCAATTGCAATACATCCATAGCCGTTACCACTGTTTGTGCCAACATAACATGCTTTATCGGAATTCCTTTAGGCTTCCCTGTCGTTCCGGATGTATAAATCACGTACGCAGTGTCTGAAGGAGAGACCTGTGGCAGAACTGTATCATGCTCATCCTCCTGCACTAAATCTTCTACGGACAACAACGGAACTTTATGACTGAATATCGGCGTTTCTTTTGTCACCAATAGAGCCGAAATCTTACAATCATCCAGCATAAAAGCAATCCTATCAACAGGATATTCATAATCAACAGGTACATAGACATTGCCAGATTTCAATATTCCCAAAATTCCAACAATCATCAAGGGGTTTTTAGGAATTGATAAACCGATATACTGATTATGCAACCTCATTCTTTGTAAAGCTTTAGCCACAAGGGTACTCTGTTTATCCAGTTCTGCATACGTAAAAGACAAATCCCCATATTCAACAGCTATATGGCCGGGATAGCAAGATACAGATTTTCGGAATTGTCCAATAAAAGTTTGAGGAGCAATTACCTTGTTGTGCAAAGCATTATTTTCCCTTTCCAATAACGCTTGTTCTTTATCTACCGGAAGCAAACGAATGTCTTTTAACTTTATATCCGGATGAGCGAGGACTTGACTCAATATTTCCCGGAAAGTCTCTGCCAATGACTGGACGAAAGTCCGGGGAATGGAAGGTTTAAAACGAATGTTACATTGCAATGCATCACTGGATATAGCCAAAACCAAATCCAAAGGAGGAATAACATTTACATGCCTGTAGTTTTTTGTGATACAATTATTCAAATCTAATTTTAATTCACCAAAATCTAAAGGATAATTAATGCTGGCATTAATCATATCCCTCTTGTCTAAATTTTCTCCACTTCTGAAAGATAATATATCATCGTAAAATGCATACAAATGTTCACGTTCTTTATGGCGATTTTCATTCGCAAAAACTATTTGCTCTATAAATGATGTTTCGCCATTACAAAAATTATATCTTATAGGCAAGTCATTTACAAATACCCCAAATAAATCGTGATATTCCTTACCCCGCAAATTAACTGTGTGATCTATCAATAATTCTTTTTCATGCAAAAGCCGCGACAATGCCAGAGCCCACACAGTAGAATATACCCGGAAAGGACTTGTTTTCTGTTCTACGCAAAATTTATGCAGATTTTCATAGAGAGTACTTCCCAAAGTAAAATCATAACAAAAGTCATTTTCTTTAAGCGTATTTGTTTTAACAGCTTGTCGGGGAACAGGTAATCCCAACGGTATATTCTGAATATAATCTTTCCAATATATACGATCTTGTTCCTTTTGCCGAGACAAAGACTGCCCCAGATCCCAATTGAATTGATTCAACATAGGCAACTGTTCAACAGATGTATATGTTTTATTCAACAAATCATTATAAATCAACGACAAGCGCCTAAAGAATGTCTGAATACTTATGCCATCTATTGCTATATGATGAATCGAATGCAGCAGATAATAACAATTTTGTCCCCGAATGAGATAAAACCTGCAAGGATATTCTTTTTCTAAATCAAAAGGCTGATATACCAATGCTTCCAACAACTCATTTATCCTTTCTTCAGAAATGCCCCCTTTCTCTTCTACCAGCTGAAAGGGTAAATAATCCAAATCATCACTCCATACAAAATAAGGTATGCCATCCATCACTTGTACTGTAGAATGAAAAGGAGGATATTCCAACATTATAAACTTATACGCCTCTTTCAATATTGATATATCCAACTCTCCCTTTACTTGAAAAGTACAATTTGTTCCATTATATTCAATTGTCGGATATTTCAATAGATTATCCATCCAAAATCTTTGTTGAATAGCATTTAGCTGTATTCTATTCATTATGATTCCCTTTATTTTTTAACATCAAAATTTATAAGAAACTTTCAATAAGAAACTTATTGACTGCTGGGGAGAAGGAATAGCTTTCCGAGCCCCTCCTTGATAATATTTCAAATTAAACAAATTATAGACATTAGCTGATAATGAGACCTTTTTATATAAATAATCAGCACCCGCATTAAAAATAGCATACGGACTTAACTCATGTTCAAGGTCATTTATCACATTTTCTCCAATATAGGCAGATTGTATCGGAGATATTTGTTTCGAATAGACCGTTGCATTAATCCTAGCATAAGCATTCCCATATTTAGCATCCTTCAGAAACTGATAACGATACATCCCTCCAAGTCTAAATTTAGGGATATGATGAATATAAGAACCTGTAGCAGCATAATTCGTATTATCCAACAACCATTGATAAGACATATTCAAATAAGCCAGTGAACGGGCGTTTGAATAAGAAACAACTTCTTCAATCCCTATAACGTCTATACCACCTGAATTGTAATATGTCGGAATTGAATAATCCAAATAAATCAAATCTGACAGACGGTTATAGTACAAATTCGTCTCATATTTCAAACGAAGTGAAGGAATAGAATGATTGAAAGTCAACTGGATTGCATCCAGTTGTTCCGGTCCAAGATTATTTCCTCCCGGATACGTTGTTGTATTCGATCCACGATATAAATAAGGTGCATCTACAAATGAATGAGAATAACCCAACTTCAGATTCACATTGGAATTAATATGGTAAATAAGAGAAAGACGAGGTGAACACACATTCAATTTTTTACCATTATACCGGTGCTTGTAATCATAACGCAACCCTCCATTAAAAATGAAATATCTTCCAATGTTGGTCTTCAACTGAGTAAAGGCAGAAAAATTAAACTCTTTTCCCAATAACAAGAATCTATTCTGATTTGAATAAGTGACCAATATTCTATCAAAATTATCTCCAACAGACATATTACAATCCTTTAATGTATAACTTTCAACTTGCATTCCAACGAGCAAGGAACCTTTCCATATATTTTTCTGAAAGTCATAATTGGTCTGCATAATAGCTCCATAAGTATAGTCACGTAACGATTGAACTTGGTAAACTCCTCGTTGACGAATTTTCGTTTTATCAATATTATCCAATATTTCATTATCTCGAATAGGAATCCTCTCTCTATCAGCAGGCAATATACTATCCCCCCCAACATCATAATTAGAAATATTTTCTAAATCAATATAAACATTGAGTTTACTATGCCAATTATCCCTCCATGATTTTTCATAAGACAAATCAATATGTGTAGCTTTTCGAGTATGCCCAGGTTTCGAACCATTCATGTTCCGATATTTATCATACGAATACAACCCTTGAAACAAAACCGAATTATAAGAAGGAACTTTTTTCGAATGCTGCGTATTAAACATGAACTTAAATTCATTCCATTGAGCCGAAAAACCTATATCATACGCAGGTTGATGATTATAACCATCTATATACATATAGCCGGAACGGAGAATTTTACCATAAAAATCCTTATCACCCACGTCTACATAACGCTTTTCACCTTGTGATGTATACACCGAAGCCCAAGCAAGAAAATCAATTCCTAATCCACTTTTCCCCATTAAGAAGTCAGCACGATACGTATGATTAGTACCTATTCCTGCCGAGAGCTGTACACCATCAACCTCACGTCCCTTTTTTGTAATGATATTAACCACCGCTGTTAATGCCACATTACCATACAGAGAAGAGGCTGGACCTCGTAACACTTCTATCTGTTTGATTTTATCAAGGCTGGTACGATAATCAGGCGCTTCCGAATTAGTGGTACGACTATTTAGCCTGTGCCCATCCAGCATGATTAAAATCTTTTCCTGGGACGATGAATACACGCCATGCATGGCTACATTCATCTCATCACCTTCGACAAACGACATCCCAGGAACATACAAAGTCAACAAATCCGCCAATGTCCTTGCCCCCGATGCCTTAATCATCTCTTCCGTTATCAATGTAACCGGTACCGGAGCTTCTTCTATGGATTCCGCTTGCTGAGATGCTGTGGTAATAGTAGCTTCTTCACCTCGTTTCAGACGTTCTATCATATCTGCAAAGCGCAAGGGGTCATGGATGGATGTGCTATAATACGGGTCTTCTTTCAAAAGGAGAGAAGCATACTTTTCAGCATCCTGTACATGGTCTTTTCCTAAATAGCACAACGAAAGCAAGCGGTAGGCACTGGTCTTCAATGCCCCGTCAAACCCTGCGATATTCTCATTCAACAAACGAATGGAAGCATCAAAATGTCCTATGGTATATTCTTCTTCTGCCTGCATATAAATCTGGCGCAGCTCACTATCGTCTTGCGCCCATGCCATGGATGCCGCCAGCAAAAAGAAAGTAACAATCCATTTTCTCATGCTTTAATCGGTATTATTAATGAAAATGTAGTAAACCGGCCTTCTTCTGAATCAAACTCAATGCGTCCGTGATGTTTCTCCTCAATGATACTACGGGTGATAAACATTCCCAGCCCCGTACCTTGCCCTGTAGGCTTGGTCGTAAAGAAAGTCTCGAACAGCCGTTGTTTCACTTCAGGGCTCATCCCTACCCCATTGTCGGTGATTGAGATGACCAACTCTTCCGCCTGCCGTGCCACCTTGACCGAGACCGTCGGCTTATAGTCGGCATCACCGTTCTGCGCCTTATCCCACACAGCATAACAAGCATTGTTCATCACATTCAATACGGCACGGCTTAAATCCTGAGGCACTACAGACATCATCGGAATATCCTTTCCATAATCTTCCAAGATAGAGATATTAAAATTCTTCAGATTTGCCCGCATCGCATGATACGAAAGCCATACATATTCCTTTACCAGCTTGCATACATCCGTCGGAATAAACTCATCTTCTTTCCCACGCGAATACAATAATATATTCTGAATGATGCTGATAGCCCGGTCGCCATGTTCCTTTATCTTTTGCAGGTTCTCTTTCAGGCTTTCCATTATATCCCGGATATCCTCTACGTCATCCCCGTCAATATCTGCCGTATTGGCTTCGATATCTTCTTCCAAATCTTTTATCAAGTCTCCAGAAAGCTTGCTGAAATTGATGACAAAGTTCAACGGATTACGTATCTCGTGTACGATTCCTGCCGTAAGCAAACCCAATGTAGCCATTTTTTCCTGCTGCCTTAACTGGTCTTGCAAACTTTCTACCTGCCGCTTCAATTGTTCTATCGTTTCCATATCTTGAGATTTTTGAGTTAATCTTTTTGTTTTCTTAATTATTCTCTTCCCCTTTCTCATCCGCATCATTCTTTTTCCCATTTTCCGGATGGTGGACAGGTACAGAAATAACAAATTCGGTATATTCATTCTTAACCGATTGTATAGTGATGTCCCCGCCATGATTGAGTATGATTTCCCGGCTAAGATACATACCTACTCCCACCGCTTCTGCCGTAGTTTTCGTGGTAAAGAACGGATCAAATACCTTGTCTATAATAGAGGACTCAATGCCAACACCATTATCATAAATACTTACTTTCGCCTGGCTTGAATCGGCATCAATGAAAACCCGCAACCGTATCAAGGGTTCGAAAGCCTTACCTTGCTGACGTTTTTTCCGAAGCGCATACATGCTATTTGCCAGCATACTCATCACGACCTTGCTGAACTGTTCTGCATCCACTTCCGCTACAACCATCGCTTCCTTATCCGGTGATTCTATCCGGATATGACACTCAGCTATATCTTCGGCGTAATACGCATGAAGCATCTCTATATTCTTACGGCAAATCGATGCCAGATTGATCAGCGTCGGATTCACACTCCGGTCTTTCAGCATTTCCTCCATTGCTTTCAATATACGCGTCGTGTTCAATCCATGCTCTTCAATCTTCTTCAGGTTCGTATTCAGCATATCAAGTGCGTCAACGGAATCTTCGTAAATGTCCGAAGTCATATTCTTCTGGTCATCGTCCAGGTTATCCTTAATGTCTTTTACCAACCCGATACTCATGTGCGAGAAATTGTTCACATAATTCATCGGGTTCAGAATACGGTCTACAAGCCCTTTGGTCAACGTACCCACCGTAGCCATCTTCTCTTGACGGATAAGCTGGTATTGAGCTTTGCTTAAATCATCGAGGGCAATCTCCAGCTTTTTGGATTTTTCTTCAATCTCGTCCTTCTGATTACGTATTTGCGAGGTCCGTTCTTCCACGATATGCTCCAGACGCATCTTCTCCGCCAAAAGCCGGCGCATACGCCACCTTATCAAAAACAGGATGAGCAATGAAAGCGCAACGATATACAATACGATGCTATACCAACGTACATAAACAGGATAACGCACGGTTAAAGGCAATTTCAACGATTCCATCGTACGCCCGTACCGGTCGCGTGCCATAACCTGAAATGTATAACGCCCCGAACGTGGATTGGCAAAACGTGCCGAAGTCTCCGTACTCCAATCCGACCATTCGTCACCGGCATCCAACCGGTAACGGTATTCCGTTGCCCCCAGAACAGAGAACAAGTCCGAAGAGAAATACACCTTGATATCACGGATGCCGCTATTAAATGAAAGCTCTTTAAAAGGAAGCGTAACCCCCAGGCGGTCTCCCTCATCAAATCCGCCCCATACCACCGAATCATTATCAATCACAATGCGCCGAAGATATACATGAGACTTCTTCGCATAATCCGGTTCTTTCATCGCCATATCCCAATGAATCAGTCCGAAATTTCCTCCCAACCATACATCATCCCCATCGGTCTCCATTGTTCCTATTGTCAAATCATGTATGGGACGCAAAAGGGCATTTATCTCCTCCATCCCTTGTTTTTTAGTGTATATATGCAGGTTTTTCCCGTCATTATTTGTTCCCCAGACACGCCGGCCCGGCTCGGGATAAACAAACTGGGGATATTGGATATCCGAAGACCACAAAGAGCGGTCCGCCACTTCTACCAGCTTTTTCCCTGCCTTATCCCACTTAAACAACCCTACATGGCTCAATACAAAGATGACTCCATTCTGGACGAAAAGCGTATTGTTAAAACTGTCTTTCTCACCTTTGGCATTTTCGGGAGCCAGAATAACATACCCGGAATAGTCTCCTTCGCAACGGAACACCTGGCCATAAATATTCCTTACCCACAACGTCTTATCGTCATCTACATAAAAATAGGTAGCCTTCTCGATAATGTTCAGCTGTTTCCTTTCACCCTGCCGGACCTGATAAACACCGTCCACTTCACCCGCATAATACGTTCCATCTCCGCAAACATAGGCAGAAAGCGTATGGCTGTCCGTTATTTGCCGTGCCTGCCTGCCATATACGGCATACAAGCCGCCAGCCGTAGAAGCATAGACATTCCCTGCCGCATCTTGCTGGAGCTGCCAACAGGCATGCTGGATTGCCCGAATCGGTTCAAAAACATCACCTTCCTTATAGAACAAGCCCTGCAAAGTGCCTACGTAAAGCCCGTCGGCGGTATGGCAAATGGACTGCACTTCACCCGATAAGCCCTCGTTAGAGCGGAAATAAGTATATGCTGTATGTATATTTACTAAAAAAAGACCATTATCGGTAGCTCCCCACACATAACCAGACGAGTCTGCATAAATGCCATTCACATTGTTATTGCACAACCCGTTTTGCTCTGTCAGCGCATACACTTCATTCCCCTCTTTATCCAACATCACAAAACCGTTTCCAGCCGTAGCCAACAAGACCGAGCCATCCTCCAGCGTCAACCGCTTGTTTACCAATGCCTCTTTATAATACCGGATATCATCGGATTTGTCCTGATTAACAATAAAACCGTCCATGGAATCATCCTGAATATCCGCATCACCCAGCGAAGTCGTAACATAAATCTTCCCATCCTTCTCCCCGATATCCGTCACTTCGCCCAAAAAACCTTTATTGTTTTTAGAGAATACCATCTGCAATTCCAGTTCTCCATTCCCGCCTGAGGTCAGATATCCGAACAGATTGTATCCGCCTACCCAGATTCGTCCCCGGTTGTCCTTAAATAATTTCGTAATCCGGAATACCCCCGGAGCATGAATCGTATGCCACTCCGTCTGGTCGTAATACAATACCCCTTCGAAATTGGCAACATACACCCGGCCGCTATCATCACTCACAATATCAAAATTACGGTTGTGCGCATGATAAACCGCAGGAGAATAATTGACAAAGAAAGGAATCCCGTCCTTTGCCTCTATTTGCCCTATACCGGCAAGCAGCAAAAACACCAGACACAGAAGATATCGTTTCATCGTCTTCAATCTTTAATTTTATTTACTAATTTAAGCCGTATGCGGGGAACATTACGCCCTACATAATACGACCATTCATCATCGGTAAAATCCCGCTTCAGTTTGCTTTGGATAAGAGCAGCCATCTCGTCGGGAGAAATCATGATACGCGACACTGCTCCACTCTCATCTCCTGTCCATATCGTATTATCTTCCGCCATGCAAATGCAATGCACCCATCCGGATAAAATCTTCAACGATACCGCCTCCTGCTTGCTGGCACTGATGTCCCACAAGCTTACGGTGCAATCATAACTGGAAGAGAACAAGTATTGCCCTTTAAATTCAAGTTGAGTTATACGGGAACGATGCCCCACAAGCGATTTTACCACATTCCCCGTCTCATCTATCAGATAAATATTTCCATTCTCTACTCCGACCGCTCCCATTTTCAAGTCAGACGACCAGGAAAAAGCCGTAACTTGCTCTTTAATAAAATGTTCCTGAGGAACCAGTTCCCCTTCACGCCCTATCCTCCATAAGCCGTTTTCCTTACCGAATGCCAACCATTGGTTTTCTTTACATCCCAAAGCGGCAAGAGGTTCTGATAGAGAAATGGTTTTCTTTATCCGGTCCTCCTTCTTATCATATATATAAAGGTGCATAGCCGAAGCCAAAAGCAGCTGTCCGTTGCCGAAAGGAACAATCCTCATCCACCCGTTATCTTCCGGCAAGAGAAAGGTCTCTGCCGATTTCCCGTTTATGACAAGCATCCTCCCATCGTATGACAAGGCATACACCACATTATTTTCATCCCAATAAACATCTCTGAAACTATACTCCGGATTGCTGAACAACACTTCATTCCCAGCAAATCCCTCATCATAACGCCATCGGTTCACTTCTCCATAGTTGCTCACCGAGACATAACTGTTTTTACCGTCCGAAGACTGAACTATCTTCGTGACACCTCCCTTATGGAGATTCCTGGACACAAAACTTTCACTGGTCTGTCCCAAGGCATTAAAAATAACAGGCTGATACACATTTCCTTTATACTCGGATGTATATTTCCACGAAGCATACGCAAGCAAAGCCGCCACATCTTTATTGCCAGCCCTGTATTGCACAT
Organism: Bacteroides sp. An269; assembly: GCF_002159755.1. Taxonomy (NCBI): domain Bacteria; kingdom Pseudomonadati; phylum Bacteroidota; class Bacteroidia; order Bacteroidales; family Bacteroidaceae; genus Bacteroides; species Bacteroides sp. An269. The sequence continues at coordinate 29,337 of NZ_NFJG01000011.1, read as the reverse complement.
TGGAAAGCAAAGCCAAAGCACGTCCCAATGCCACATTGCTCAACGTATCAGCCACATTCCTTGCATATTCGGCACGAAGTTGTTGTTGTACGGCAAGCTCACGCTGGTTCTCCGCCATATTTCTGGCTTCAACCGCATTGCGAGAAAAAGCTTCCGCCTTTTTCTGCTCTTCTTCGGCACGTATGCGCATCTGCTCAGCCACTCCCATCTGGAATACCGCTTCTTCGCGTTGCTTCTCGGAAATATCTTTTTGCTGATAAGCTATGTCTTCCATCTGTTTGCTGATACGTTCCACCACATACGACTTACCTTCTTTTTCCTTATACTCATCCAGCTGAGCCCGCAAAGCATCCACCCGCCGGGATAAGCCGATATTGAAATATCCCAATATCACCACCACAACGAGAAGAAAAACACTCAAGATATGCCAACCATGCTTTTTCACTTCGAATTTCAGTATATATCATTTAACAAAGAAAACGAAACTGGCTCCGATGGCTTATGAAGCCAGTTCCGCCGTCCGATGGAACTATCTCCGTCCGCCCATGCAAGTATATGCGTTTTTACCAGCAACAAGCCGGCCTTACAACATACCCACACTTGCGGACAAAAGAAACGTCCCCTTTTAATAGGTTTTATTTGCTTGCCAACGTTTTCAATATCTCGGAAGCCAGCAAATAACAATGCCCTCCGGTGCGCGCCGAAACCAAGTCTCCGTCGACCACAACATCTGCATCAACATACTCTACACCATAGTTCTTGGCATCGCCCAACAGATTATTATGCACGGTCATCTTTCTTCCTTTCACCAGTTCGGCTACAGGAGAGAACAACCACAAGCCGTGGCAAATCACTCCCTTAACGATGTCCTTGCGCGCAAATACTTTTTTCAAGAACACACATGCAGGAGGAAGCTTCGTCACATCTTCGGTATACCGAAGACGGTCTGACACCATACCTGCAGGCACGATAATAGCTGCATAATCATTAAGAGCCTCATCATCAAGCGCCTCAAAGCTCTCATTACAATAAAACGGTGCCCTGAATTCATGCCCGCTAAACGTAATGCCCTCGTTGCCCCAAAGACGGGACAGAAAATGAACCTCATACCCGGCTTCCTTGAAACGGAACTGATAATAGAAGATTTCATTTTCATAGAAATCGCTTTCTATAAGTATTCCTATCTTATTTTTCATCATCAATCTTTTTCTTGATAGTCAATATATTTTCATTACCTACATGTTCATACGACACTTTATCCATCATCTGAACCGTAAGGAAGATTCCAAGTCCCCCTATCTGGCGTTCTTCCAGCGGAAGAGAAACATCCGGCATATCCCTTTCCAACGGATTGAACGGCACACCTCCATCAATAAACTTCAGCGTGATGCATCCGTCGGCCTTCTCTATCTGAATCTTCAGATAACCTTCCACGCCTTCAGGGTAAGCATAACTTACCACATTGACCACCAGTTCCTCGCAAACCAGATGAATGGCATACAATTCCTTGGTGCATGATGCCACCTCCCCGGTCTGGAGGATGGCATCAATGATTTCTTCCGTTCTGCCTGCAATAGGCTTGAAAACCAATTCTTTCATAGCATTACCTGCTTACTTGCTTACGAAAGAAATGTAGTTCTGCAGACCTGTCATTTCAAACACGCTACGGATATCAGCAGCGCAATTCACAAACTCAATTACAGGGTTTCCGCCCAATTTCTGCTTGGCAAAAATAATGGTACGTATACCGCTACTGGCAATATAAGCCAGCTTGGTGGCATCAAAGACAACTTTTTCTATGCCCTTGCCTTTGTATCCGTTCAATTCTTCCATAAGGGCAGGAGCATTGCCTGTAGTAAGCTGGTCACCTAAAACGATAGTCAAGGTATTACCTTCCTGATTGATTACAAATTGATTATCCATATCTTTTTAATTTATAATTTTACAATTTACTATTTACAGTTTTCTATTTCCCAACCAAAATCATGATAGAACGCGGCCCTACCAGAATTTCCTGCTGGTTTTCAATCATACACTCTTCTCCCGGTTCGCAAATATCGTCCGGAGCAGCCATTTCCGTATTGGCAAATACATGCCATGCCATGCCTTCGGGCAATTGCGGGAGTTCGAACCCATGCATGTCCCAATGCATATTCATGGCTACATAAATAAAATCATCAGGCACCCCGTCTGTCTCCGCATACCGCCCGTTCAGCATAAAGGCTGCGGTCAGATTGTTATATCCGGTATCAGGACGCCATGCTTTTACACCGTGCCATGAGAAATCGGGATATCCCAGATTACGGTAATCACAATGCCCGAAATGATATTCGAAACGCAATGCTTTATGAGCCTGACGGAAGCGGATAATCTTACGGAAGTAATTATAAATGTCCTCATTCTTCTGCAGATTCGTCCAGTCGATCCATCCGATTTCATTATCCTGACAATAAGCATTGTTATTTCCATATTGGGTATTCCCCATTTCGTCACCCGATAATATCATCGGAATACCCTGGCTTACCATCAACAAGGATATTGCATTCTTTATCTGTTTATGACGCAGGTAATTGATTCCCGCATCTTCACATTCGCCTTCCCAGCCACAATTCCAGCTATTGTTATTGTCTTCTCCATCCCGGTTGTCCTCGCCATTCGCTTCATTGTGCTTGCCATTATACGATACAAGGTCCATCAATGTAAATCCGTCATGTGCTGTAATAAAGTTCACACTTGCCTTAATGCCCCGGTTTTGAGAGGCATACAAGTCGGCTGAACCTGCGATACGTTCTTTCACATCGCCCAATACATGTTCGTCACCTTTCAGGAACCTGCGGATGCTATCCCGGTATTTCCCGTTCCATTCCGCCCAGCGCCCCCATGAAGGAAATGCACCTACCTGGTACAAGCCTCCGGCATCCCATGCCTCAGCTATCAATTTGGTTTTACCCAAAATAGGGTCATGAGCCAATGACTCCAGCAAAGGCGGATTAGGCATCGGACATCCATTCTGGTCACGTCCCAAAATAGCCGCCAAATCGAAACGGAATCCATCCACGTGATAATCGGTTACCCAATAACGCAAGCTTTCTACAATCATATCCCGCACATTGGGGTTATTGCAATTCAACGTATTTCCGCAACCACTGAAATTGAAATAATATCCATCCGGTGTCAGCATATAATAAGTCTTATTATCAATACCCCGATACGAGATATAAGGACCATTCTCATTCCCTTCTGCCGTATGGTTGAAAACCACATCCAGGATAACTTCAATGCCATTCGCATGAAGTTGCTTGATAAGATTTTTCAATTCATCCACCTGCATACCGAAACGCCCGGTAGATGCGTATGCGGCTTTAGGGGCAAAGAAGCCTACATTGCTATATCCCCATACGTTGTAAAGCATATGCCCGTCAACCGGAGAAGGCTTGCTGTTCTCAAATTCGTCAAACTCATGAATCGGCATCAATTCCACGCAATTCACGCCTAACTCCTTCAAATAAGGAATCTTTTCGGCTATGCCGGCAAAGGTTCCGGGATGCTTTACATTCGCATCCGCACCGCATGTAAAATTACGGACGTGCATTTCATAGATGACCAGTTCATTTACCGGCGTTTCCAAGGGAAGGTCGTCTTCCCAATCAAAGTCATCACAAACCACACGGGCACGGTATTGATATACATTGTCCCAATCGGGCTGGGCACCCCATACGTCACGTCCTGCAATCAGCTTGGCATACGGGTCCATCAAGATTTTCGTCTTATCAAAACGATGCCCTTCTTCCGGATTCCATGGACCATCCATCCGATAGCCGTATTCAATGTTCTCGAAATCCAAATCAAAAACCATCATCGAGAATACATTTCCCATCTTGAATTCCTTCAGGAAAGGTATTTCGACAAACGGTTCCGGTTCATGATTATGGAAAAGAACCAACGTACAAGCCGTAGCGTAACGGGAATAGACCGAAAAATTGACGGCATTTCCCATTACCGTAGCTCCAAAAGGATAAGGACGCCCTGTACGCAATTTCAATCCTTTATATTCATGCGTCGGAAATAAATCTACTCGCTGCATACTTACCCTATTTGAGTTTGACACTCTTCTACTGTATCGAAGTATTTAAAGAAATGTTCGAAGCCTGTAATAGCCATTACTTCCCTCACCTCTTTAGATACACCTACCAAGTACACATTCAAGCCATTGGATGCAGCTACTTTATAAGCATAAAGCATGACACGCAATCCGGCACTCGATACATACTTACATTCAGACAAGTCCAAAATCACACTTTTGTTTTCATCCAAAATAGACAATATGACTTGCTGTTCTTCTTTGCTGGATGAAGCGTCCAACACAGAACCTACTTTATGAACTTCCGCACTCATCTTTTTTCAATCTTTAGGAACAATAACGACTTTGACTTTCGGACGATATTCTACGGCAGGCAGCTGTATGGTCAACTTATCTGCATCGAAATTCTTCCATTCCCGTCCGTCAATCCATACTTCCTGCAATTTCACGCTTCCTACAGGTAAGATATCGGGTTGTACACGCAATACATTATCCTTGAAACCATTTACCATAGGTTTGAAATATAAGGTCAACGGTTTCTTGGTATTCAGCAAATTGGTATAAGTAGCTGCCAGATAAGCTAATTCTACTGAATGGTAAGCACTCATCGAGTGGCTTCCCTTCTTACGTTCCGTACCCAGCAGGTAAGGCAAGCCATTAGCCAATACATTGAAATAAACGGCTCCGTCTTCATGGTCAAGGAAATAAGTATTATAGAAGGCAGCTGATTCACGTGCATATTTCAAATATTCCTCTTTGCCATAGATACCATACAGAATCTCGTATGCCAAAATCGCCTGCTCCTGTTGCCACCATGCCTTACGGTCGTGCCATGCGAAACGATAATATTCTTGATTGCCATGCAAACGGCGTTCCATCACATCATACCAACCGCCACGCTGTACGTCCAAACCTACTTGAGGCATGACCTCTGCAATATGCTGGGCAAATTCTTCATACGATTTCTTCGGGCAGATGCTATTGATACGCATCAAGTTCCATGCAATCTTCAGATTATGCCCCACTACCGCACGGTCTTGTTGCCATCCCCATGTCAGGTCATGACTCCAATCGTCCATAAAGCGCTCATTTACAAACGGGCTATTCTCATAATCCGGGAAATGTGTAGTGATAGTATCGGCTGTATATTCCAAGAAATCCTTGTATTTCTTTTCCTCAGTAGCCAGATACAAGTTAATCAAATAAGCAGGCGCATGGTCACCTACAGAGTTCCAGTTCTTACGCATCCGGTTCGGGCCAAGGCTTGAACTGTCCGGACTCAACAATACCGGGTCTATATGCGAATAATATCCTTCCCCTTTCTTATCCTTGAAGAAACGTTCGAAAAGGTCGATAGTCAATTCAGCATCGCGCAAAATAGAAGGGTCACCGTTCACACGATAAGTCTGAATCGGACCAGCCAATGCATAAATCTGCTCATACATCGGGATGGCATCGTAATCATCACCGAACTCCGAAGTAAAGATTTTCTTTTCTTTATCTCCATCAATATCAATGCCATGATACCAATAAACCACATTTTCATCTACATCGTAGAAACGCATGTGCTTTTTCAAATATTCCACCCCTTTTTCAGCGGTTTCCAAGAAAATATCTTCTCCGGTCAACATAAAAGCAGAAGCCATACCATAAATCATACGCGAAATGGTATCCGTTTCCTGACGGAACGAATTCACTTCACGCTTACCTCCCAAGCTGACCGCCGTACGGTATTTTTCATAATCAATATCACCATCACCAAATTGGGCACGAACAAAGAAATTACAAATACTCTTAGCTTGATTAGCCCACCAGTTAGATTCCTCAAAACGGAATTTACCTAATTCTCTTTCCGGGAAATCTATCTGTTTTGCTTCAAATGTATACTGCCCGTCATGTTGGGGATAGAAAATACCAAAGACAAAAGCCATACGGCCATTTTGAGACAAAAGCTGATAAAGATTACCAGTAGCATCCTGGTAAGGTTCGTCCAAATTACGCATCAAACGCGCAAATGTAGTATCTGTTAACAATACAGGGAAAGAACGTTTATCTGTTGTTGTCAACGTAAAACATTTCTCACTTTCATTAAAATCGCTTACATATCCGGCAATCAGATCTGTAAATTCAAACTGCATCTTATCGGCAGGTTTGAATACTTTAAAATTGTCTTTCATAAAAAAAGGTCTTTTATTGTACTACATGTGTTATTTCAATCGTTTCAATATCAACATCGTAATGTCATCGCTTTGAGGTTCGTTCCCGACAAAATCCTTCAAGTCTTCCAAAATAGCTTCCGCTATTTCTTCGCTCCCTGCACCCGGTACACTCTTCAAGGTTTTCTCTAATCCGCTTTCCGAAAACATTTCCCGGTTTTCATTAAAGGCTTCTGTCACGCCATCGGTGTAGAGAATCAATGTGTCTCCCGGCTCCAAAGTCAAGCTCGAATTTGTATAGACAAAATCATCAAATACGCCTACGATGAAATTCTTGGAAAGCGGTAATGGTTCTACGGTATTATTCTTACGCAATAAATACGGAGGATTGTGCCCTGCATTCGTATAGTCCACCTCGCCGGTCTTGATATTGTAAATACCATAAAAGACCGTTACAAACATCGAGTCAAGACTTTCGTTACACAACAATTTATTAGCATAATTGATGCATTCATGAGAAGGGACTCCCCTGATGCCTGTAGCACGAATCAACGTCCGGCTTACTGCCATAAACAAGGATGCCGGGACACCTTTCCCCGATACATCGGCTATTACAAAGCCGATTCGTTCTTCGTCTATCTGGAAAAAGTCGTAGAAATCTCCACCCACATCTTTCGCCGGAGTCATTGAGGCATAAATGTCAACAACATCAGCCAACTTAGGGAATGGCGGAAATTTACGAGGCAATATAGCCTGCTGAATCTCACCAGCCACCGCTAAATCATTTTTAATAGACTCCAACTGATCATGTTCATTCTGCGATTCTCTGACAAAATTTATTTGCTCAATCGCCTTTTCTATCGTGCGTGACAAATCATCCAAATCAATCGGTTTAGTAGCGAAATCAAATGCACCGTTGTTCATCGCCGAACGGATGTTGTCCATATCGCCGTATGCCGACACCATAATGCATTTCAATGCCGGATTCCTCATCTCGTTGATGCGGGTCAACAAAGTAAGCCCATCCATTTCGGGCATATTGATATCACTCAAAATAATATCAAAGTCTTTCTTTTCCAACACCAATTGCAAGGCTTCCAAACCATTATGCGCAAAGGTGAACTCGTATTCACCCTTGCGGATTTTCCGACGAAAATACTGGGTCAACAGTATTTCCAAGTCCTGTTCATCGTCTACGCTTAAAATTTTAATTGCCATATCTTATTCATTCTAATAATTTATACCTTTAAATTCTTTCTACCTCACTTCGTAAATATTCAATTTTCTAGTGGTTTTTTCGGCAAAGTATGAGCAAATGCCACCACCAAAAAACCGATTATCACAGAAGTAACGGCACACACAATAAAACGCATTCTACCAGAACCATCCATCGAATTATCTACAAACAAGTCCGTATAAAGCGGAGACACAAATTGTCCCACTTGAGCCACCGACATGATAATAGCTACTCCTAAAGTCCGCTGGCGCGGAGTGACAATGCGCGGCAAGAAAAGAGAAATGGGAGGCAAAGCGAAGCCGCCGCCAAGCCCCACGACCAAACATCCTGCCATCAAGACGCCATACGAATGAGAGCAAGCGATAATGACATATCCTGCCGCCATTATCACCGTGGCAAAAGGCATGGTCCAGTCCTTCAGATTCCGCATAATCCAAGCCAACAACACACCGGCAATAATCGCCGGGATACGCATCAGAGAAAGCGCATAGCCACACTCTTTCGCATTGCCGATACCCTCCACGTCCATAAACAACGCCAAGTCGGTATTTATCACAAAGTAACAAGCAAATATCATCATGGCAAAAAACGCTAAAACAAATATCTTCTTATTCATTCCCGTTTTCTTGCCTGCACCACCTGCTGCATTTTTTGGGGAAGCCAACGGTGGAATAGAAGGCATAAACAAAGTGGTCAATACGATTGATATAACCACAAAGGCGTAACACAAGAACGAATAACGCCACGAAATACTTGCCAACACACCCGACAAACTCATAAAAAGCAAACCGCCCAACTGGTTAAAAGAGCCTTGTAAGCCCAAAAGCTTGCTACGTTTATTGGTATCCGGAGCAAAATCAAATATCAGTGAAGTGGATAAAGGAGTCATAATGCCTAGACCTATTCCGAAAAACAAACGCATTAACAACAAAAGCCGGAAATCGTTCACAAAACCTCCAGCCACACCAAATACAAGAAAAAGTATCATCCCGGTAAGCAAAAGCTTTTTCTTGTCTATCTTAGCGGTAAGACGCGCGGAAAACAATCCTATCGGCATCATTATCAACGTAGGCAAGGTTAAAACCAACTTGGCTTGTGTTTCCGAAATATGCGGGAATGCATCCCGTATAGCAGCCAAGGCAGGAGATACCGCCGTAGGTGCCATAATAGTAAGCACAGATACCGATAAAATAGACGGTATCAACATTTTCGAATATTTCTTTGTCTCTTCCATTTTTATATTCAATTATCCTCCCATTTTTTATAAGAACATGCGGACAGGCTTGCCTACAGTCACACTCAAGCGCAGATAATTCACCACGCCTCCTATATACGAAGGCTTATCCGCATTGTAACGACAAAGCATCATTGATAAACAACTTTCTGCCAAACACATGTGCCGATGATGAACCGGCATTATCATTCAGGAAAGATATGGTAGAATAAATATTTGTCCGATCCGGCAAAAGAATTTTCCGTACCATGCATGTCCGTATTCAACCTGAGCAATGATGTGCAAAATGAATATATACTTCATAAGCAATTCCAGTTAACTGCTACAGCCCACGAAAATAACTGACTTGGCAAAGTCAGTATATATTCATTTTGCACATCATTGCTCCGGTTCATTACGGACATGCATTTTTTATTTATACCCTTCCCAAACTGAAAGGCGGATACACTTCACTATCTACCAACACATCAATAATGCAAGGCTTGTTCAACGCGATGGCATCCTGCAACGCCGGCAAGAATTCTTCCAATTTTTCTACCCTATATCCTTTCGCTCCACATGCTTCGGCATACTTCACAAAATCCGGATTCTCAAACTGCATATATGCCTCGTCATTATACATATTCAGCAAGAACTTCTTGATGATATTAAATTCACTGTTATTGAATATAATCCAAATAACAGGAATGTTATATTGCACTGCAGTCATCAATTCGAATCCTGCCATCTGATAGCATCCATCACCCACGCCTGCAATCACCACTTTATCCGGATTAGCGCATTTCACTCCCAAACAGCCGTTCGTATGGCTTGCCATCGGTCCGAAACTTCCCGGATTCTGATAGCGCTGATTCTTATTCAACTGCAAATAACAGCTCAACCACAACATGTGCGAACCGGCATCACCCATTACAATGGCATTGTCTGGCAGATTCTGAGACAAGACACGGACGATATCTCCCGGAAAAATCCGTTGGGCATCTGTATGCACCGGTTCCTCATAATAATGTCCGTTGGGCAATGTACCGATTTGCAAAGAGGGCAAATCACGTTTCTCCAACAAAGGCAATAACTCCTGAAGTGCCAGTTTGATATCGCTTACCACCGCTACATCAGCTTTATACACTTTATTGATTTCAGCCGGATCAATATTCACATGAATCAACTGTTTATTCGCATATAAATCCGGTTGGAATGAGAATGTAGCATTTTGAGCGAACGAATTTCCCATCGCGAGCACGACTTCCGCCTCCTGAAAATACGTATTAGCCGCCTTGTCACCCGATGTTCCATACATGCCTAAACACAATGGATGATTCTCCGGCAATAATCCTTTGGCATCCATTGTCTGGACAAACGGTATTTGATACCTTTCTATTAATTGGAGCAATTCGCCGGATGCCTCACTACGCACGCAACCATAACCAATCATCGCCAGCACTTTCTTATTCTTACTGATTGCATCAGCCAATGCATCCGCCGCTTTTTGCAGAGCTTCTTCCGTTGCCTTAACCGCTTTTACACGGATGTTAATCGGGCGGAAATTGGTTACTTCTGCCGTAGTCACATCTTTCGGTATATGGATATGCACCGGTCCCGGACGCCCGTCGAATGCTGTATTTATAGCGTCTTCCAAAATATCACACGTATCTTCTGCCCGCTCCAATACATACGATTTTTTGGTCGTAGCCGAAAACATCACCTGCGAATCAGGCGTACGGCTCAATCCTGTAGATTCGTTCAACGCACCTTTTCCCCGTTGTCCCATTGAAGTATATCCTGTTATAGCCAATATGGGCAACGAATCGGATAATGCTACCGCCATGCCTGAGAACAAATTAAACGCACCCGGACCTCCCGTCGCAAAGCACACACCCAAATTATTCGGGTTAAACATAGTGTAGCCACATGCCATGAACGACGCCGCCTGCTCATTGCGGATAATAACGGTCTTTATTTTTTTCGAATCGCGCAGAGCCAACAACATAGAGGCGTTTACCTGTCCGCTCCCTCCAAATACATAGCTCACGCCGATATCTTCCAGTGCTTTTACGATGGTTTGGTTTACATCCATAATAAATCCTTTTTATTATATGTTAGTTTTACTTCTGTTTATCAGCCCACTCATCCTCGTTAAACTTTGCTTTCGCGCTTTTAGGAGGATTTTCAGAAAATAATTTTCCGCCTGTAGCTGCCTCGTTCAAACCGTATCCGTTAAAAAAAAGATAAATACGGTCTTTGGGCACTCCGCTTACTTCGGAAAAGGTAGAGATGAACTTATCGGCTACAATCTTCTTTTGCTCGTCGGTCATCTCAATGCTATGAATTATTATTGCCGGCATATTCTTCTTGAGTTTAAAAAGGATAAGCCATGTGTAGGATTAATCCCACACATGACCCTCCTTTTATGGTTATTAAAGAGAGTTCAAGACTTTCACAATCATGTCACCGTATGCGATAGATGATTCTACCGAAGTACCGGTAATAAACGGATGATCATAATAAACTTGCGGGTCTTCACGACTTGCATTGATACGTGCTATACAAGCGCCGTTAGGACCTACTGCGTCACGAACCAAATCTTCAATAGGCCACAAGAATCCCGGAGTAATCACATTCGTACCGCAGTTATCAGGAGTTGCACCATACAATTCGTATGACATAGCCATACCCGGACCATAGAAATCCCATGCACGTGGATGAGCACAAATCTTCTTGCCATACACAATCGACTTATAATCATTTTCCGGGTCGCGGAGGAATACCAATGTAGAAACGGCATAGCACAATGCTGCCACAATCTTACCGCTCTTATAAGCATCCATAATCAGCTTATGCAATTCCCAGCAATTACACATATCCAACATAGCACCCGGACCGCCAGTCAAAGCAATCGCATCATAATCAGCCATGTTTACTTCTGAGAATTTCAACGGATGTGCCCATTCTTCACCATCTACCAATTCCTTGCAGCGGTCGCAAACTTCTTTCGGATTAGTCTTGATATTCTGTACACCGTCTACAAAATCAGGGTCTACACTGATTTGGAAAGGAAGCGGTTTCTTTCCTTGCGGAGTAGCCAAAGTCACTTCAAAACCAGCTTTCTTACATGCATCCCACGGAGCCTGCAATTCCTCACCCCATGAACCATAATTCGTTGCAATAATTAAAACTTTCTTTGCCATAATCTCAATAGGTATTTAAAATTAAACATACAGGGGAAAAACCTGCTTTTTTAACACTCTTATTTTGTAATAACCAATTTATCCGCATTCAGAACTTGGAAGGTATCGCCACGTTGCATCGCCTCGTCACGCTGATAAACCAAGCCTTCAGCTTTTACATCCGACACGGCATTATCTCCCGTCAGTGTCAAACGAGTATGCGCGAAATCAAAGATTCCGCTATTGCAGACAAACAAATCTTTCGTTTCTGTAAAGTTCCGGGCTTCCGTATGCCATTCGCCTATCTCTACATGATACGGAAAATCTTTAGCCGACTGAGCGTTTACGCCCACTTCCGCTACCAGAAAATCATAGGGACCCGACTTTGACACCGTAATCGAGCCGGTATTTTCCATGCGATGAATATGTTCTTCCTTGCCTACCATCTCGCTATAGATACCGAACGCAACCGCCTTCGGAGTAGAAGCCTCGCTTCCTTCCAAATGAATCTTCACCGTACCCTTATTGACCAAAGGAGGAACAAGCTGGGTATTCGGCAATGAATGTTCATAAAAAGCACATGCCAAAGGATAAGATTGGTACAAGAACGACACCTTATTAACAATGAAATGCGCACGCGAAACAATATCAATATCTCCGGCATTAATCAAATGCGTATTGGCAAAACGGGCTATCGTCATGATTCTTCCTGTCGAATTGATTCGGATAGAACCATAATTGGCAATCGTTCCGCCAATACCTGTTGTAGCCAACACACGGACGGTAGAAGCCTTCTCGACATCCACATTGATTTTCCCGTTATTGATGATGGTCACATTATTGACCGGAAGAGCGATGACACGAGTCTGTGTATCGAATGAACCGTTACCCAACAATTCGATAGTCCCATTATTGATAACCGTCGAATTCTCACCCGCCAACAACGTTTCTCCATATACAGCCGTTTCCAAATCCTTCTCCTGATCGAAATAAATCCGGATAATTCCCTCGTTGATAATGGTCGAATCCTTACCGGCAGCCATGGCAAAACATTTCACGAAACGATATGTTCCGTTCGGGTCATCAGGCGTAGCTTTTACTTGCGCCTTATAAGCGTCAACAATGTCATGCATATGTATCTCGATGACGCCTTCATTTATCAAAGTCGCATTCGGAGCCAAACGCTGCTGTCCCGGATTTTCTTCATCATCCATCAATGCCGCCAAAGCATACAGAACAATATTACGCCCCTTAAGCACTTTACCGGCGGCAATCGCCTGCTCAGTAATATCCGCTACATTACCTGCCTCTGGCTTAGTGATAACCAGATGTTCACGGTTGACATAATACCCTGCGCTCCCTACACGAACACTTTTTTCTACTATATTTTCCATATTCTATTTTCTGTTTTATTTGTCAGACAAAGACACTTGATTATTTTCTTTATCCCATGTCAGATTAACATTACTTTCATCAGCTGCTTTTATGTCAAAGTTTTCATATCCGGAATATTCATAACGGAACATCGTTTTTCCTCCATTATAAAGCAATGCTTCCGGAGCTACACTGTAAGAAGTTCCGTCCACATAATCTTCTCCTTTCTTCAGCAGCAATTCTCCTCCGCCAAAATCCATATTGACACCTTGACCGTAAAACAAATCCCGAGTTTGGGAAAAATCGCGTAACGTCGTATTCCAACGTCCCAGCTTAATGCAGCAAGCTGCTTCTCTTACCGCAGGACGAGTAATGAATCCAGCCTCTGCCATTCTGAAATCTACCGGACCGCTTTGCGACACTTCGATGCTTCCATCATTGATGACATTCACCTGCAAATCTTCCCCTCCGGCACCCATCAAGTCACAATACATGCCATAACCTTGACTTACCGAATTAGAGCGTTCACTTCCTTCAATGGCAATGCTGATACGGCCTCGGTTCACCAAAGAAGGCATCTGCGTACGTCCGCCCGACAATGGGTCGTACATCGCACAAACAACAGGATTCTCAGCGTTGCCCACAGCGGTATATCCTTCAGGAAGGTCAACCATGGTCAAGTCAACCACACCATTGTTTATCAAATTAGAATCCTCGTAACGGGTCATGCAAAGTATATAACCAGGCAACCGCATCTGCATCGTACCATCGTTTATCACATTCGATTTAGTACCGCCCGTAGTAATCATACGCGCGTCTTCGCATATATCCAATTCTGCGGTCATGACACCGTTATTGAATGCGGAAATGCTATTGCCGAATGTTGCCATACCACGCAAACGGGTAGCAACAGAGCCGTTTCCATAAAAATGAATTTCGCCGTTATTAATCATCGATGAGTTTCCGCCTCCGTTCATTCCTATGACATAAATCGTAGAAGTCACAGACGGATCATGGTCAAAATACACATTGATGACCCCTTCATTAATAATCGTACTATTCGTTCCGACAAACATGGCGATCAAACGAAGATAAGTATAAGGACGTTCCGGGTCATCCGGAGTCTGAATCTGGTCCTTATACCGTTCCACTAAGTCTTTGGTATGAATGGTAATGGTTCCCCGGTTGATAAGCACTACATCCTCTACCGTATTCAACGTATCCATTGCAAGCATCCCGCCATTATCCGTAAAGTTAATGCCAGCCATAGCGCAACAATTAAGCGTTGTCTCCGTCACACGGCCACTTGTCGTCAGAATAGTGGAAGTCATTTCGAATACCACATCGTCCTCGCTCACCCCCAAGACAATATCTTTCGTATTGACCACCGTAGCACCCGACTCGCCCGTTATCAATATTTCTTCCTCTTCTTCCGGAACGAATGCAGGCTCTTCATCCTCCGAGCAAGACGATATGGCAAACAGCAATATGCCCCAAAACCATAATCCAATAAATTTTTTCATCGAGAATCAACTGTTTTGGTCCGATACTCATGCTTATTTATCCCACGGAAAAACCGTCTTGACTGGAGCGAACACATCAATGGCTTCTGTCTCACCGATAGCTACAAAACCATGAGGCACATCTGCGGGAACCAAATAAGCATCACCTTCTTTCAGTTCGTATTCCTTATCGCCAATCGTAAGGCGGAAACCACCCTTGATGACATATCCGAATTGTTCCTGCGGATGCGTATGCATACCTACCACACTTTGGTCAGACATATTCCAGTGCAATACATTCAGATTCTTGCCCATGGCGAAATCTTGACGGATTACACCTTTACCCATATCTACTTTTTCTACTTCTTTGTGATTAATCACCATCTTGTTGTCCATAATTTTCTGCATTTTAATTGTATAACATAAATTCTTACTTACTGATTATACATGTGTCACCCCGATGCAAAGCAACAGGAAGCTGATAAACCAATTCAGATACATCAGGCAGTACACCTCCATCCTCCAATATTAAGTTTAGCTCCGACAAGTCAAAACACGCACTTTGGCACACGAACAAGTCGTGTGTCTGCGAGAAGTCACGGCTGTGCGTTTTCCATGTACCGATTTTCAACTTCACCGGATTGTCTTCTTTCAACTGCATGTTCACGCCCAATTCTCCCGTTACATAATTCACAGGCCCTTCTTGAGTTACTTCCACTGTCCCTTCATTGGAAACGAAACGAACCGGAGTTTCCCCATTATCTTTATTTTCCATCTGATAATAAAATCCGAAAGCAATCGCATCAGGACCAGAAGCTTTGCTACCTATCAAATGCACCTTAATCACTCCCCTATTGACTATCGGACTCGGCAATAAAGCACCCGGACGGAAATGCTCATACATACCCGTGGCCATTGGCGGGAAATTAAATAAATAAGGAATCTTCCCTTCAATCAAAGTGGCCAATGAAGTAACATAAATTTCACCGTCATTAAGCATTTGTGTACCTGTCACGCTTCCCATCGTCATCACACGTCCGGCCACACGCACTTCAATACGCCCTTTATTCCAAAGCGAACCATACATACCGGCTGTATGTAACACACGGGTTTGGAAAGCACGTTCCACATCTACCGTAATCAGTCCTTCATTCACCACATGCAAATGGTCGGCTACACCTCCTACGCCACGCACCAATGCTTGCCAGGAACCATTGCCATAGAAATGAATTTCGCCTTTATTAACCAACATCGAATCAGCTTCCGCCCACATGGCACAACAATACATCGTAGTCTCGGCATCGGCGTCATGATCCATATAGACATTAATGACACCTTCGTTTATCAATACCGAATTTGCACCTGCAGCCATTGCATACCCACGCAAGGCATCTACCTGATAAGCATCCCCACACCGCTGTGCATTCCGAATATGAGCAGCATACAATTCTTTGAAATGAATGTCAATGACACCTTTATTTATAAGGGTAGCATTCGGAGCCAACATCATATCTCCTAGCGAAGAAGGATCTTCCGTCAATGCCACCAATCCACAAATCACATTATTCTGCAGCTTCCGGCTGACATTGAATTGTGCTCCGGCGGCATAACGGTAAATAAACAGATTCTGTTCCGAGGCATCTTCTATGCTTAAATGAAGTTCATTGACAGCATAAGCTCCTTCTCCAACTATCATCGCTTGAGGTGATACGATATTTTGTTTCATATCCGATTCCTGTTTTATTCAATTCATAAAATTATTTTTAGCAATAAGCCCACATTACTCAAATGCATTTCAAAACTAGCACAAATCAAAAACTTAACCAATCTCCGACTTCTATATCTTATATCAAAAAGTCCGGAAAGATGTATCAAAAGCCTATTAGCACAGTATCAAAATATCCTAAATGAATATCAAAAAGTCTATTTATCACTACTTGCCAGTGATTTACAACAGCCGGCAACATGCAATATATAATGCATCACTTTTTCAGATTACATTTTAAACCTATTTTGTCTGAACACAAAATTCACCCATTAAATAAGAAATAAAATGTATCTTATGGGCGTAAATATACTTATTATTTTATCAAAATGCAATCTTTTTAATGTATATTCATCATATTAAGAACAAAGTTAGTCAGTACAAGTTAACATGCCCTACAAAGCAGGCTAGAAAAGTTTCATGAAAATCACCACTATGTCTCACGAAAATCACATCAGGAAAGCAATAAACTGATTATCAAAAGATCTCTCCTTTCAGAAACTGTTTTGAATTAATCAAAGAATCAAAACAGTTAAAGTTGCTGATTGGGTCATATTATCAATCCAAACGGTATCTTTTTATAGTTTCCATCTCAAAACCGTACGTTCTCCAATTGAAAACCGTACGTTCTCGATATGAAAACCGTACGGTTTCCATATGGAGAACGTAAAAAGAAGACAGTTTGAAACAGATACTGAACCTTTCAATCATACATTGATTTGTATCTGCCAAACAAACATAGGAACTTATTTTTCCTCGTCCAACGAAAGTTCTCTGCTTCTAAATTCAGAAGGCTTCATGCCATACCGCTTATGGAACTGGATATTAAAAGCCCCTTTAGACATTTGAGCTTCTTTGGCGATTGCATCCAACGTCCACTGTGGTTGCTCACGCATTAAGCGGACAGCATAATCAAGGCGGCAATTTTGTATGTACTGGGAAAAGCTGCAACCGGCAAACACCTTAAACAAAACCGCAAACTTATTGGCTGGGACATGAATCTCTTTCAACAATTCCTTCTTGTTAAATCCCGGACACAGATACAGCCGGCGGCTCATGATTTCATAACTCACACGATCGTATAATGCACGATCTCTTTCCCTTTACTCACTCCGGAATATACGGCACCACTTCCAGACGTGCCTCCGGATATTTCTCCTTCAGCAAATGCCGGATATACTCCTCCGTGTCTTGGCGAATCAGTGCATCATCTTCTTCGGGGAAAAGGTTATAAACCAGCGTATGCAGACGGATACCCCGCCGGTCTGCCGCCTCCAGGCTCAGCAACAAATGGTTGATGCTCCCCAGCCTGCCCGAGGTAACAAACACCAACGGATAATGATGCCGGGCAATGTAATCAATGGTCAGCAAATCGCGGGTCAAGGGCACCATCAGCCCTCCCGCTCCCTCCAGCAACACGGCGTCATAGCGTCCGCTCAGCGTTTGCGTAGCCCGCTCTATCTTATCGAAATCAATCGGGCGGCGGTCTATCTCCGCCGCCAAGTGCGGCGAACAGGGATAACTGAATATCTCGGGCATCGTCAGCCGCTCGTCGTCTTCGCGGAGCCAGCCCGTGCCCATCAGCCGGCGGTGCAGCGCGATGTCTTCCGATACGTCTTCATTACCCGTCTGTACAAGCTTTTGCGTAATGGTGCGGATGCCTGCTTCGTTCCACTTCCGCGCCAGATAACCCGTGGCATAACTCTTGCCGATATTGGTATCAATACCACTTACAAAATACACATTGTCTTTCATCTTTCGTTCTTTTAGTTCATTTTACATACTATATAAATAGGATGATACGTCAGCGGAACCGTCCCGTCGGGAGCGGCATAACGTCCGGCATAACGCATACTGAAGTCTGCCAGCTTCTCCCGTGTCCAATGGCAGGGGCGGATGCCTGTCACACCCGTATCTTTCAGATGCCTCAGCACGTCCAGCGGAGTCGGGAAAGAAAGCTGCACACACGCTTCTGATGCATGGACGATGTGATATGCCTCGGATAGTGCCACCTTCAGTTCGTCCAGCGGACGGTAAGGAAGCCCGGCATCCGTCAGCGCACGGATTTCTTCGGCATTGCGGGGACCGAAGGTGCTGAAGGCAAGATAACCACGGCCGGACAACAGCTTGCGGCATCCCAACAAGAAACGTTCGGGCGCATCGAACCACTGCAACGCCGAGCACGACATAATCAAATCCTGGCCGGAAGGGAAATCAAGCGCCTCGGCATCCTTTGCCACAAAACTTACCTGCCCGCCCAGCAAGTCGGCGAAATAAGGTTCCACTTCCGGACAAAGGTCGTTCAGCACCAGCCGCTCCGGACACCAACGGTGCAAATAGGCACGGGTGAACAATCCGGTTCCGCATCCGATTTCGAGCACCCGGTGATGCGAGTCCGGCGACACATACCGCCCTATCAGGTCTGCCATACGCAAGGCAATGTCGCGTTGCACAAATGCCTGACGCGGATAACTGCCCGAAGCCTTGGCAAAACGATGACGGATCAGTGCCTTGTCCATACAGCCTCCTCTCCCGAAAGCAGGCGGTCGAACAATGCGCCGCCGTAATGCGCCACGTCTTTTTCAATGACCGCAGTCCCCCTCCACGCCTCACGCTGGTTGGCAGGAGGAAAGATTTTATCGCCCGTCCCGACGATTGCCTTGTCCCATACGAAAGGAGCGGACGGACGGCGCACGTACTGCTCTAACGCCTGCAGCTCTTCGTGCAGTTCCGGTACCGGACGGTAAGGCGCGTGCGACAGAAATTCTTTCACCTGCTCCGCCGTCCCGCAAATGCGCCGGCGGAAACGTACCAACGCCGCATCCGAAAAATTCTCCAGCGTAGCGCGGAAGATAGCTTCGGGGATTCCCTTCCGGTCATCTATCGGGAAGGGCGTACCGCCTATGGCAAGCCTCATCTGCCACGGATAATCCTTGCCTGTCAAGACTTGTCCGGCAACCCACACGCCCATCGACCAAGCCAGCAGGCGGATTTCGCGATAACCGTCCAGCAGCGAATAGTCGAAATCCAACGTGCGGTAATCGAAACACAACAGGTAATCGTACCCGTCTTCCACCGGACGGCTGAACAGGTGTTCGTCACTTCCCCACCCTGCAAAGAAAAGCAGCAGCCGGGGATTGTTTTCTTTCTTTATAAATCGTTGTTCCATATTGTTTTTTCACAAACCATTTTGTTACATTCTAATGGGAATCCGTCCTGCATTGTGCAGCAAGCTTTCCGGCGTGACATATATATTTAAGTCCCCCCTTCGGAGGGAATTGAGGGGGCTTCAATGGCTTCTACCAACCGTTCCATCTCTGCTTCGGGCAATGCCGCCGTGAGCGACAGGCGCAGGCGTGAGGTGCCTTCGGGAACCGTGGGCGGACGGACGGGGAGGACATAAAACCCGTTCTGCTGCATCTCCGCCGCCTTGAGGACAGTCTTTTCGCTCTCACCCACCACCAACGGAACAATGTGGCTCTCCGAAAGACAAGGATAACCCGCCCGGCGGACTGCTCCGCGCACCTTCTCCGCCATCGAAGCCAGCCGGATGCGGCGGTCTTCCCACCCGTCCAGCCGCGAAAAAACGAATTTGGTCCACGCCACGTTGAGCGGCGGAAGCGCCGTGGTAAAGATAAGCGTCCGCATCCGGTTGACCAAATAATCGTGCATCAAACGGCTGCACACTACGTATGCCCCAACCGAAGCCAGCGCCTTGCCGAACGTGCCGCACAAGAAATCAATGTCCGCCAGACAGCCCTGCTCTTCGGCTATGCCCAGCCCCCGTTTTCCCCGCACGCCGACGGCATGTGCCTCATCGACATAAAGCATCACATTCGGATAAGCCTTCTTCAGCTCCGCCAGTGCGGCAAGCGGAGCCACATCGCCATCCATGCTGAACACGCTTTCGGTCACGATGATAAGCCTATCGAAAGCGGCATGATGTTTCTCCACCAGGCTCTGCAACTGCCTGTAATCCTGATGGCGGTAGCGGATGCACCGCGCCGCCGACAAGCGGATGCCGTCTATCAGGCTGGCGTGCACCAGCTTGTCGGCAAGTATCAGCGTATGGCCATCCGCCACAGCGGGCAGGATGCCCGTGTTCAGGTGATAACCGCTGCTGAACGTCAAGGCACTTTCACGCCCGAACCGTCCGGCAAGCAACACTTCCAATTCGCGGTGCACCGCAAAATTGCCCGTCAGCAGACGGGAAGAGGAAGCCGAAAGCAGGCGGTCTCCCTCCGGCACACTGCGGAGAAACTCCTCTTGCAAGCCTCTGTCGGAAGCCAGCCCCAAATAATCGTTCGACGCAACGTTCAGCATCCGCCGTCCGTCTTGCCCAATCCATACCCCGTCGTGTTCCGCTTCGGGCAAGGTGCGCAGGTTGCCTTCCCGCGCCAATGCGTGTAAAGTCTGTTCTTCTTTCATATTGCTTTGTTTTTTCACCACAGATTACACAGATTAATTAAATAAAAAATTTTTATTAATCTGTGTAATCTGTGGTGAATTATATCTCGCCCACTATCTTCACCAGCCCCGAAGTGAGCTTCGTCAGTTCATCGGGACGGATGACAAACGGCGGCATTATATAAACCAATTTACCGAAAGGACGAACCCAGATGCCTTCCTCCACAAAGCGTCGTTGCATCCATGCCATGTCCACCTCCCGCTTCGTTTCAATCACTCCGATGGCTCCCAAGACCCGCACATCCGCCACTTGCGGAAGCATACGGGCAGGCTCCAACTCCCTGCGCAGTTGCGCCTCGATGCGCTCCACTTTCTCCTGCCAGCCATACGACAACAACAGGTCAATCGAAGCGCACGCCACCGAGCAAGCCAACGGATTGCCCATAAACGTAGGACCGTGCATAAACACACGAGGCTCGCACGATGAAATGCCTTCCGCCACTCTTGCATTGGCAAGCACCGCCGAAAACGTCATATATCCTCCGGTCAGCGCCTTGCCGATGCACATAATGTCCGGCTCTACGCCGGCATGTTCCCAGGCGAACAGTTTTCCGGTACGCCCGAAACCGGTGGCTATCTCGTCGAAAAGCAACAGGACACCGTATTCACGGCACAGCTCCGCCGCCTCGCGCAGGTATTGCGGATGATAGAAACGCATGCCACCCGCACCCTGTACGATGGGTTCCAGTATCAGTCCTGCCAGTTCTTCGTGATACTTTTCCATAATCTCCCGCAACGGAAGGATATCGCTTTCGTCCCACTCGCCTCCGAAACGGCTTTCGGGAGCCGGCGCGAACCAGCGTACCGGCAATGCCGGACCAAACAGGCTGTGCATTCCCGTCACCGGGTCGCACACCGACATGGCGTTCCACGTATCTCCATGATATCCCGAACGGATGGTCACAAAATTACTCTTTCCGGAATGTCCCATCGCATATTGGTATTGCACCGCCATTTTCAGCGCAACCTCTACAGCCACCGAACCGCTGTCGGCATAAAAGATGTGCCGCATCGAGGGCGGGACTATCTGCAACAGCTTCTTGCCTAAGGCAATGGCTGGCTCATGAGTCAGTCCGCCGAACATCACGTGTGCCATATCTTTCAATTGCCTTTCGACAGCTTCATTCAGTTCGGGGCGGTTGTATCCGTGCACGGCGCACCACCACGAAGACATGCCGTCTATCAGCCGGGTACCGTCCGCCAATGTTATCACGCATCCTTCCGCCCGTTTTACCTTGTACGTAGGCAACGGGTCGACCGCCGATGTGTAAGGATGCCACAAATGGTCGCGGTCGAACTTATCAACAAGTTTATCAACATTCATAACCAGCATTTTTTATCCGTTCTACATCTTCTTGTACCTTCGAACCCAACGTGGTAAGCAAATCGCCCACAATCGCCGAATTGATTCCGGCATACAACGCACGGCTCACGCATGCCTCGCTTAACCTTGAACGCCCTCCGGCAAAGCGCAGATAAGCTTCGGGATTTACCAGCCGGAACATTGCCACCGTGCGCAATACCTCTTCTTCCGATAAAGGAGCGACTTTTTCCAACGGCGTCCCTTTTATCGGCTGCAACAGGTTAAGTGGAATAGACTGTATATCCAATCCGTGCAACGTAAAAGCTAATTCCACCCGATGACGCATCGTCTCGCCCATCCCGATGATGCCTCCGCTGCACACTTCCATCCCTATGCGGCGCGCCGCCCGGATGGTTTCTATTTTCTCTGCCTGCGTATGGGTGGTGCAGAGATTCCCGAAATAAGAAGGTGCCGTCTCCAGGTTGCAATGATAGCGGGTAACGCCCGCCTCATGTAAGGCACGTAACTGAGCCTCATCGGCAAGCCCCAACGAAGTGCATAGATGTATCCCACTATGCATACGCAAATAAGCGAAACGCTCGCACAAAACCTTTATCTCCTTATCCGAAGGACGCTTGCCGCTGGTCACCAGCGAGAAACGGTTCACGCCTTGCGCTTCATTCAACCGAGCATGACGAAGGCATTCTTCTTCCGACACCAGACCATATACCTGCACGCCCGTATCATAATACGCAGACTGGGCACACCATTTGCAATTCTCCGGACACCGTCCCGATTTCGCATTGATAATGGAACACATATCAAACTTCCGTGAAGCACACCTCACCGTAATCCGATGTGCCGCCTCACACAACACGTCCAACGGGGTTTCTTCGGCAACCCTCAGCACCTCATCGGGCTGAAGCAGCTTCCCTTCGTAAACAGCTTTCTCTACTCTTTCTATCATTTGAGCTTATAAGTCTTTAGGTTGAAACGCAGATTAGCGCAGATTTTCGCAAATAAAAAAATAATTATATCTGCGAAAATCTGCGCTAATCTGCGTTTCAAAAAACATTAAAAGCGGAATGAGAGAAACCCGCTTGCGAGCCTTTCCCATTCCGCTTCCTATATTATATAAAGGTATATAACGCTCCGGACAAACAACAGATTTACCCGAAACCGATACCACTCTCAGCATCAAGAACAGAAGCAATACGGCATTCACTACCTGAGATGCGGACACTAAGATTCCTCCGCCCCCGTCATCTACAGCATCTTCCGCCATTCTCTCGTCAACGGACGTTCTCTGTTCCCGGTTCTCAGAAAAAGATTTGTTCTTGCTCAATGCCGCATCGGCAATGCTCCGGCATACATGCCCGATTGTCACAACAATGCGCAGACTCACGAACACGGCATACCCTTTCCGGCTCCACCGACGGAACCGGATACTGCCTGCCTTATGTGAACAAACCTTCTTCATGTTTTTACGTTCACCACAGATTACACAGATTAATTAAATTATTATTCTTAAATTTCATCTAATTAATCTGTGTAATCTGTGGTGAAAAACAAATATCAATATTCCACTTTAATATTCCGTTTCATCTCGTCTTCCACTACAGCCATCATGCCTTCTACCTGTGCCAAAGCCAACATACGGCCGTGGAACGAATAGCCAGCATTGTAGCCTTTGTCTTCATCGCCCAACATCGTGCGCCCATGATCTACACGCATCGGAAGCCCCGGCTTTATTTGTTCGAAAATACGAATCAAGTCGATTACATGACCACGACCTTCCAAGTGCGAACTTTCGATAAAATTGCCGCCCGGCATAGCCGCCGTACTGCGCAGATGTACAAAATGCGTACGCGAAGCAAACTTCTTCGCCAATTCACGCGTATCGTTATGCTCGCCTGCGCTAAGCGAACCGGCACAGAATGTCAAGCCATTGTGCGGATTGTCTACAGCATTCAAGAACCAAGCGATATCCTCTTCATTGGTCACGATACGCGGCAAGCCCAGAATCTGGAAAGGAGGGTCATCGGGATGCACACACATATTCACGCCGTATTCTTCGCATACCGGCATAATGGCAGCCAGGAAATAACGCATGTTCTCACGCAACGCAGCACGGTCGATTCCGTCATACAATGCCAACAGGTTGCGGAAAATAGCCACCGGATTCTTGTCACCTTCCTTGATATTTCCGTTTACGAATCCCTGTGTCTTCACGATAATCGAATCAATCAGTTCGTCTTTCTCGGCTTCGGTAATCACTTTATCCAGTTCAGCCACCTTGCGCAGTTCTTCTTCCGTATAGTCCGCCTCGGCACCTTTACGTTTCAGAATCATCGTATCGAAATAAGCGAAACGTACGCGGTCGAAATACAACGAACTGGAACCGTCTGCCCACGGATGCTGCAAGTCGGTACGCACCCAGTCGATGACCGGCATAAAATTATAACATACCGTCTTCACGCCGCATTTGCCCAAATTGGCAAGGCTCACCTTATAGTTCTCAATCAGCTGGTCGCGTTCCGAACCGGCATATTTGATAGCCTCGCACACCGGCAAGCTTTCCACTACCGACCATCTCAACCCGTACGATTCGATGTATGACTTCAAGTCATTAATAGCCTCCTCGGTCCATATATCACCATTGGGCACTTCATGAAGTGCGGTCACAATACCTTCTACGCCGATTTGGCGCAACATGGGAAGTGTAATCTTATCTTTCTTCCCAAACCATCTCCAAGTTTTTTCCATCATATATACGAGTTCTTGAGTTTTTAAGTTCGTAAGTTTTATCAGTTCTTTGAAAAAAGACGGCGAAAGTTATCAAGAATATTCCAAATTGACAAATTTCTGAAGTAATATTTAAAAAGTATCAGCCTGTGCTTCTGTTTATGCATACAGGCATTGTCTGTTTCATACAGGATAAATGAGCTTTACCAATATAATTTGACCACCCTTGTGCCGCGAGAATATATATACATTGGCAATTGCAGATACATGAACTGCTATTGAAACCTATCTTCGTTCTGCAATCATACTGGCTAAAAGAAAACCTTCACTGACGAGCCAGGCCAATACCGGGAATGTGGCTTAACAAAAAAAATCAGAATGTCAAACAAGAAACATTCATTATAAATTAAGTTTTCCAATAAACAGCGATACAAACCACTAAATCGGCATTTTTATTTTCAGAAGTTATTCAATTTAGACAACCTCAGCAAAAGTACATTTTGAGAAATGTGCCAAATCACTACCTTTGCAAATGTTTTTCTTATGGTAACAAAAAAGTTTCAATAGGGAATGCCGCGCACATCGGCAACAGTACCCGCTGCTGTGATTTCCAAAACTCGGGACATGCAAATGCAGCCACTGCCTCGAACAGGTGGGAAGGCGTCTGCAGAGAGGAATCAGTCAGAAGACCTGCCATGGAAAAACAGAATTTATGTTTCACTTAAAAACACAAGACGTATGAATACTGCAGACATTTGCATTATCAAACGGGACGGAAAGCGGGAAGACTTTTCGGCATCCAAAATCTCGAATGCCATCGGGAAAGCATTCCAGGCTACAGGCTTG
Source organism: Bacteroides sp. An269 (assembly GCF_002159755.1). Taxonomy (NCBI): domain Bacteria; kingdom Pseudomonadati; phylum Bacteroidota; class Bacteroidia; order Bacteroidales; family Bacteroidaceae; genus Bacteroides; species Bacteroides sp. An269. The sequence goes on along the minus strand of NZ_NFJG01000011.1, from coordinate 3,463 downwards.
GAATGCCAAGAAGCATTGATTGATGAAATCACCCAGCGGGTTATTTCACATTTCGAACATCCAACATTAAATGTAGAGGAAATCCAAGACCTCGTAGAAAACGAACTGATGAAAGTACAGCCCGAAGTAGCGAAGAAATACATCATCTACCGCCAGTGGCGCAATACCGAACGCGAGCGCAAAACACAGATGAAACACATCATGGACGGCATCGTGGCAATAGACAAGAACGACGTGAACCTGAGCAACGCCAACATGTCGAGCCATACGCCTGCCGGACAGATGATGACCTTCGCCTCGGAAGTCACCAAAGACTACACGTACAAATACCTGCTGCCCAAGCAATATGCCGAAGCGCACCGCATGGGGGATATTCATATTCATGACCTAGATTATTATCCCACCAAAACCACCACGTGTATCCAATATGACTTGGATGACCTATTCGAACGGGGATTCCATACCAAGAACGGAAGCATCCGCACGCCCCAGTCTATCCAAAGCTATGCCACACTGGCTACCATTATCTTCCAGACCAACCAGAACGAGCAGCACGGAGGGCAAGCGATTCCGGCATTCGACTTCTTCATGGCAAAAGGCGTATTGAAAAGCTATCAGAAAGCGATTGTAACGGACATTGCTTTCTATATGGAAATGAAAGGTACGCCGATAGACGAAAAAGCCCTGATGGAACACGTACGCAAACACCTGACTTCGATAGAACCGGACACAAAAGCCCGAAAAGCTTTCCTTACAGCGCTGGCAAACGAAGGCTGCTTCCTCACCGAAGAAGAATCGGCGCACATCCTGCACTCCGCCCACAAGCAAGTGCGGAAAGACACGCATCAGGCTATGGAAGGATTTATCCACAACCTGAACACCATGCACTCGCGAGGCGGGAACCAAGTGGTATTCAGTTCCATCAATTACGGAACGGACACTTCTCCCGAAGGACGGATGGTCATCGAAGAACTGCTCCAAGCCACCGTTGAAGGACTGGGCACGCAAGGCGAAGTGCCGGTATTCCCCATCCAGATATTCAAGATAAAAGACGGGGTATCCTACTCGGATGCCGATTATCAGAAAGCAATGACCGACTTTGAAGCGGCACTGAACGGCGGAATGACCTTCGAGGCACCCAACTTTGACCTGTTTCTGAAAGCATGCCGCACTACGGCGAAAGCCCTTTTCCCGAACTTCATGTTCTTAGACACCCCGTTCAACCAAAACGAGAAATGGAACCCGAACGACCCGAAGCGATACCGCTACGAGCTTGCCACCATGGGATGCCGCACCCGTGTATTCGAAAACCTGAACGGCGAAAAGACCAGTCTGGGACGGGGAAACCTTTCGTTTACCACAATGAACCTGCCCCGCCTTGCCATCGAAGCACGCCGGGAAGCAGAGCGCACATCGGGAAATCAAAGCCAGGAGTCCATCGAACAACACGCCAAAGAGCTGTTCCTGCAATCGGTGCACCGCATGTCGGAATTTATCGGAGAACAACTGTATGTCCGCTACCAATACCAGCGGACCGCCCTTGCCCGCCAGTTCCCGTTCATGATGAGCAACGATGTATGGAAAGGAGGAGGCAAACTGAATCCGAACGATGAAGTGGGCGACGTATTGAAACAAGGCACGTTGGGCATCGGCTTTATCGGCGGACACAATGCCATGACCGCACTTTACGGCACAGGGCACGGGCATAACCGCAAAGCATGGAACACCTTATACGAGGCAATAGAGGAAATGAACCGGGTAGCAGACGAATTCAAACAGAAATATGGACTGAACTACTCGATACTCGCCACGCCTGCAGAAGGGCTTTCCGGACGTTTCACCCGTATCGACCGCAAGAAATACGGCATTATTCCCGGTGTGACAGACCGTGATTATTACGTCAACTCGTTCCACATAGACGTAAAAGAACCCATCAGCATCGTTGAGAAAATCAAATGCGAGGCACCGTTTCACGCCTTAACACGGGGTGGACACATCACGTATGTGGAACTGGACGGCGAAGCGCAAAAGAATGTGCGCGCCATTACCAAGATTGTCAAAGTGATGCACGATGAAGGCATCGGCTACGGTTCTATCAACCATCCGGTAGACACATGCCATAACTGCGGATACCGGGGTGTAATCTACGACAAATGCCCCATCTGCAACAGCGAAAACATCCTCCGCATGCGCCGCATCACAGGTTATCTGACCGGGGACTTAAACAGTTGGAATTCTGCCAAACGTGCCGAAGAACGCGACCGGGTAAAACATCATTAAAAAAGTGCTCCATTACCTCTACACATATCCCGAAACCATTGTCGACGGTGAAGGCATCCGCTTTTCCATCTACCTTGCCGGATGCAGCCACCGTTGCAAAGGATGCCACAATCCTGAATCGTGGAATCCGTCAGCTGGGTTTCCTTTGACAGAAACGGCAATCAAAACAATGATTGACCAGATTAACGCCAATCCGCTGCTGGACGGCATCACATTCTCTGGAGGAGACCCTTTCTACAATCCCAAAGAATTTCTGCCGGTTATCCGGAAATTCCATGAATATACCAAACTAAATATCTGGTGTTACACCGGATACACCTACGAAACATTACTTGCCGACCCTCTCCGCCGACCAATCCTCGACTATATCGACGTATTGGTAGACGGGAAATTCGAACAGGCATTATATTCTCCCTATCTGGAATTCCGCGGCAGCAGTAACCAACGTATCTTAAAACTGAAAGATAAATTTAACATTTCACCCTAAAAAGCAACATTGAAGTTACGTTTTCATCATGTTCATTCATCAAAGATAAATCTATCATTTCAGCTATAAAAAGCAATCGTTATCGCGCACACTATTACCGTTTCCGTACACGAATATGCTATTTACGGCATATCAGAATAAATACGAGATGATTTACATCAAGAAATATTGCATTTTTTATAATAAATCCTTTCTGTCTATTGCAGAAACACAAAAAAGCTATACCTTTGCATCGTGGTTGTGAAACCAATAAGCATTAACTAATAGGTATTAGATGACATATACAAAAACTAAAGGTATTAGATTAAGGTAAACAATTCAAAGCAAAAAGGTATTAGATTTAAGGTATTAGATGTTTTTGTTTTTTAGGTATTAGTAATAAGGTAAGTTTTCAGGAATTAGATTCAATAGGAATTAGATGAATTGCTTTGAGGTAAAAAGAGAAAGAAAGGATAACAGAAACACAAACAACTGAATGATGATGAAACAAGAACCCTATTATGGGGGTTCTTTCGGAAGTCGGCGGTATTCATAAAAAGATGAATATCGTTTTTTTGTGTCTATTTCCGCCATACACCTGCCAGACAAATCGAGTAGGAGGTAAACACTAATCATAGGTGTTTATCTCCTATTTTCATGTTTACCGACCTCTCACACCACCGTACGTGCCGTTCGGCATACGGCGGTTCCTATTTT
>NZ_NFJG01000109.1:0-15412 GCF_002159755.1 Bacteroides sp. An269 | reverse complement strand
GACGAAGAACAGGAGCGAAAAGGACCAAAAAATCGCCCAAAGCACACACGAAAACGGATACATCAAGCCAAGAAAAACTTTTTGGAGAAATTCAAAACAGCTTCTTAATTCTTATACGTGAAAACAATGATATGCGAATACTTGTTGCCAACTTTTGTTACTTGGGCAGAAAAAATGAATGAGCGGAACAAATCGACATGCTGCATCACAAATTTGGGCAAATAAAATCCGCCAACCTGCAACATATCCCCTCCTTTCAACTTATCCATATCCGCCACAAAAATAAAAGAGGCATCACGCGAAAGATTCGATACACATTCTTCGAATAAAGTATGTTGTGGAATGCTTATCATACGCGATATACACGAATCCACCTTTTCTTGTCCCGACAACACCAGCAAGCCATCTTCAGAAACTGAATCCATTTGATACAGCCGGTCTGTGACACGAAACCGGCATGAATCCGGCAATACCATCGAACCACTCAAATAAAACACCTCACTGTTTAAATGGATATCAAAACTGCTCCAGCAACTTGCACAATCCCTTACCAGGAAAGGCAGTGAAGGAGCATGCCCGTACAATGTAATAAAATTGACAGCCTTTCCTTCGTAACATTCCATAAACACAGCATCCTCACGCAACGAAACATCATCTTTACGGGCATCAATCACTTGCTCTATCAAGCTTTTCTGATAACTAAGGACACAAAAACCCTTGCCACAATAAGCAGCTATAAAATCACCGTTTTCGAGTGCATAGATATCTATATCGCTACCTCGATACGACTCTTTCTTAGGCACAAACCTTCTCCCTTGGCGCTGCATCATCCGCTGTAAAAACTCTCTTCCCGAACCGTGGGTACGGAAATACATTACGACATTACGCGCCGACATTGGTGCATGAAAACTGATCATCATTCTTTCAATGCCATTGCTCAGCCGATGTACCGTACTGTCTGCATTCGGAAATACGGCATTAAGTACCATCGGAAACAAACCACTCTGCCGCAATGTATCCAATTGCAAACCATAAGTGGTTTGTGGAAATTCATTAGCCAAGAAGTCAGGATTATCAGTTTCAAGCAAGCCAACACTCTCCAATGGCACAAAAGACAACAAATCGACATCCTTGCCCTTATCAGCCACACTGAGTTGGACAAAGCTATAAACTCCTACTGCTATGCAGAAAAGAACAATAGAAACGATAACACCTACCTTACCGACCATATTATTCATATTTTTTTGCAAATATAGGCAATTAATTAAAAAAGTACAAATCCAATAGGGAATATTTAAAAAAGAAAAAGCAGTGAATATACATTTATATACTCACTGCCTGATACCCAAGTGTGGGTGACTAGTGGGACTCGAACCCACGACATTCAGAACCACAATCTGACGCTCTAACCAACTGAACTATAGTCACCATGTTGGTATAAAATGTAATGAATTACTCCGAAGAGGTTTTTTAAGTAAGGGTGACTAGTGGGACTCGAACCCACGACATTCAGAACCACAATCTGACGCTCTAACCAACTGAACTATAGTCACCATGTTGATTACCTCTCAAAAGCGAGTGCAAAGGTAAACATTAATTTTGAATCTGCAAACTTTTCCAATGTTTTTTTATTCGGGAACAGACAAAAACACAGAAAACACAGAACAAACGCATTTAAATCATGCAGATTACCCTCAGTGACGGAGAGAATTATCCGATATTGGAAAAGATTATCTTCTACAGCGTAGCATTTATGCCTTCCGACACTGATTTCACAAATTCTTTCAGGCATTCCATTTTACCGCTACGGATGCTGGGTTAATAAAGCATAAAGAAACAAATATACTAGATGATATGAATGGAAAATATTAATTTTGTTAGAGCATTAATATATTAAACAATTTAAACAGAAGAAATATGACATTGATTGATGGAAAAGCTATTTCTGAACAGATTAAACAAGAAATTGCAGCAGAAGTAGCAGACATTGTTGCCCATGGAGGAAAACGTCCGCATCTGGCTGCCATTTTAGTGGGTCACGATGGTGGAAGTGAGACCTACGTGGCATCGAAAGTAAAAGCATGTGAAGTATGCGGTTTCAAGTCCACATTGATCCGCTACGAAGACAACGTGACCGAAGAAGAACTACTGGCAAAAGTCTGTGAGTTAAACGAAGATGAAGACATCGATGGTTTTATTGTCCAGTTGCCTTTGCCCAAACACATATCCGAACAGAAGGTAATCGAAACGATAGACTACCGCAAAGACGTAGACGGCTTTCACCCCATTAATGTAGGACGCATGTCTATCGGACTCCCCTGCTATATTTCAGCCACTCCCAACGGAATCATGGAATTATTCAGACGGTACCACATCGAAACACAAGGAAAGAAATGTGTCGTACTGGGAAGAAGCAACATTGTAGGCAAACCGATGGCGATGCTGATGATGCAAAAAAATTATCCGGGCGATGCCACAGTGACCGTTTGTCATAGCCACAGTGCAGACCTTGTAAAAGAATGCCAAGAAGCAGACATCATCATAGCCGCCATGGGACAACCCAACTTCGTAAAAGCAAATATGGTAAAAGAAGGAGCGGTTATTATTGACGTAGGCACTACCCGCGTTCCAGATGCAACAAAAAAATCAGGATTCAAACTGACTGGAGACGTAAAATTCGATGAGGTAGCTTCTAAATGCTCCTTCATCACACCTGTGCCAGGAGGTGTAGGTCCCATGACAATCGTTTCATTGATGCGGAACACCCTGCTGGCTGGGAAAAAAGCTATTTACAAATAAAAAAACTGTTTTGAGGGTGTATCAAAACAGGACTTAGTTTTCATTTTGATAGCCGTTCTTTATCTTGATATACCCTCAATAAACATTCTATAAAGAGTTATCCTATCAACTCTTCATACGTTCTCTTCCTTCTTCCCTGTACTCGCCACAGCAGACTGAAACGATATCGCTCCCCAATATCAGTATTGACTGATTTCTGCAAATTCTCTTTGCGGTCCGTTTCAAACTGAGGTCGCATGGCCACATAGTCACAACGTGCTTTCAACACAGCACGTGCTTCCCCTACTTTCCCACGCAAAGCAAAGAAACCAGCTGCCAGATAGTCCAATATCAGCCGGACACGCATTACACGCTTCAACTCCTTAGCTGGCAAATTTTTATAAAGCATCAGCAAGTTGTTTCGAAAATTCAAATAAGTTTTCTTCGGGTCACTTGTCTTTAAAGTAGCCCCTCCTACATGATATACTTCACATAGCGGCAAACAGACAATACGATACCCCCGGCTACGCAACCGCCAACAAAAATCTATTTCTTCCATATGGGCAAAAAAGCGTTCGTCCAGACCTCCCACTTCCCAATATACATTCCGCCGGACAAACAACGCCGCCCCTGTAGCCCAGAATATCGGTATATTATAATCATACTGTCCACGGTCTTCCTCTATCTCATCCAGCACCCGTCCCCTACAGAACGGATAACCATACCGGTCGATAAATCCACCTGCCGCCCCAGCGTATTCGAAATTAGTCTTTACCCGCCAGCTCAAGATTTTAGGCTGGCAGGCTGCCACTTGCGGATGTTCGTCCATATATTTCACCATAGGCTCCAACCAGCCTTTCCCCACTTCTACATCATTGTTCAACAACACCACGTATTCTGCATCTATCTGCTTTAATGCCTTGTTATACCCACCCGCATAGCCATAATTCTGATCCAGCCTCATCAAGCAAGCCTCAGGAAACTCTTTTTCCACAACCGCACATGAATCATCTGTCGATGCATTGTCGGCTACATACACTTTCACACCTTCTCCCTGTGAATAGGTCAATACAGAAGGCAAGAATTTGCGGAGCATCTCTGCACCGTTCCAATTCAAAATGACAACAGCTACATTTATCTTACTCATACATTCTTATTCCTTATAAGATTAACAACAAACACGTGCCAGGGAAACACAAATACCGACTCTATTTAGAAGCTGTTTTGAATTTCTCCAAAAAGTTTTTCTTGGCTTGATGTATCCGTTTTCGTGTGTGCTTTGGGCGATAAATCCAAAACAGCTTCTTACAAATATACAATTTTATTGCAAAACAACAAGCGCCAATGAGCTGAAATTACAATAAAACTTCTACAGGATCGGTTCCCATTTGTCCACCGGCACCAATAGAATGCAACAAGTCCTATTTTCACTGCTCCGGAAATGTTAAAACATCCAAATCAATCCAACTTTCCACACAAGATTCCTTTTAATGCTGTCCCATCGGCATTCATTTCACCCAGCTGTACACGCACTAAATTATTGTCCAAGCCTTCTTTATTTTCCAGTTCTACCCGTATATAGTTCGGTGTAAAGCCATGCATTCGTGCTCCCGCCTTAGCATGTTCCATCAAGACAACAGCTTCCTGACCGATATGTCTTTCATAAAAGGCTGTTGTTTTTTCGTCCGACAGAGCAAGCAGACGCTGGCTTCGTGCATGCTTATCTTCCGGAGAGACTACATAATCTATCTTTAAGGCTTGCGTACCCGGACGTTCCGAATAACTGAATACATGCAACTGGGTTATATCCAGTCCCTCAATAAACTGATAGGTACGCTCAAAATAGCCGGGTGTCTCTCCACGTGTCCCCACAATCACATCCACACCGATAAACGCATCAGGCATATACGATTTGATCGTTTGCACCTTCGAAGCAAACAGCTTCGTGTCGTAGCGCCGGCGCATCAATTTTAACACTTCATCGCATCCCGATTGTAATGGAATATGAAAATGAGGCATAAACCGTTTCGATTGAGCTACAAACGCAATAATCTCATCGGTCAACAAGTTTGGTTCAATCGAAGAGATCCGGTACCGTTCGATTCCCTCCACCTCATCCAGTGCCTGCACCAGCTCAAGGAATGTCTCACCGGTGCTTTTACCAAAATCACCGATATTGACTCCCGTCAATACTATTTCCTTACCACCTTCTGCTGCAACCTGTCGTGCCTGTTCCCGCAAATCAGCAATTTTACCATTCCGGCTTCTTCCACGTGCAAAAGGAATCGTACAATACGAGCAGAAATAATCACATCCGTCCTGTACTTTCAGGAAATAACGGGTACGGTCTCCCCTTGAACAAGAAGGCACAAATGTATGTATATCTTGCTGAGGTGAAGTCACTGCTTCGCCATGAGCACGCTTTTCCAGCCCACCCAAGTATTTCATCAAATCTCCTTTCTGCTCGGCACCCAATACCAAGTCTACCCCTTCAATGCCCGCCACTTGTTCCGGTTTCAGCTGTGCATAACATCCTGTCACCACGATGAAAGCTCCCGGATGCTCTTTCACCATCCGATGAATCGCCTGCCTGCACTTTTTATCAGCGACCTCAGTCACCGAACAGGTGTTGATTACGCATATATCCGCCTTTTCTCCTTTCTGCACTGTCTGTACGCCTGCTTCTTTCAGCATCTTTCCTATTGTAGATGTTTCGGCAAAATTCAACTTGCATCCCAAGGTGCAATAGGCCGCTTTCTTATTGCGAAAAATAGAATTATCTGTCATATATATAATAAGGTGTATAATTAATCCTGATTCAGGGAATGCAAAGTTACACATTATTTTGCAGACCATCGCTAACCGGCATCAGAGAATCGCATTTTTACACTTTGTACGTTCGGATTCCTTTACCAAACATATTTTTTTCAAAAAAAAACCGGTTTTCATGAACAACCTATTAAAAAACTCTATATCTTTGCAGCGTTTTAAGAAGACAACATAAGTATTACAGATTTAAAAAAGCAAAGAAAATGAAAAAATTAGTATTTTTGTTCGTAGCATTTGCTGCTGTTTCTTTTGCATCTTGCGGAAACAAAGCAGCTAACACTGAAAGCACTGTAGATTCTTCAGCAACAGTTGAAACTGTAGAAGAAGCTGCTCCGGTAATGGATTCTACAGCAGTTGATTCAACAGCTGCCGCTGCTACTGATTCAGTAGTTGCTGAATAATCCAATCTCGAACAATTAGAGAGAATTGAAAAGTCTGTAAGCTCAGCCTACAGACTTTTTTTATAACCTTTCCCCTACCCCGTCAGCAAACCGGCACCGCGAAGTGTAGCAAGTAACTGGAATGGCAGATGAAGCATATCTTCGTTTGTGGAAACGAACGAATTCTTTAAATCAATTTTAAATTGCATGGGTCGGTTGACTTTACAACGTTAAATAATTAAGGGCATATTTGTTTTAAAAAAAAAAATATTCGTATTTTTGTGAAGCTAATAGATCACGTTTATATTTTGATTATGATACGAAGAAAGTTGAGAGGAATGGGAGTGGCATTAGTCACTCCTTTTAATGAAGACGGAAGTGTGGATTATGATGCACTTATTAAGTTGGTGGAATATCAGATCCAAAATGGCACAGACTTCTTATGTGTACTGGGAACCACAGCAGAAACCCCAACACTGACGGCTGACGAAAAGAAAAAGATAAAACAAACTGTCATAGAACGAGTAAACGGAAGAGTTCCCATTCTGTTAGGCGTGAGCAGTAACTGTACCCAAACTGTAGTTGACACGTTGAAAAATGATGATATGACAGGAGTAGATGCCGTACTCGTTGCCGTACCTTACTATAATAAGCCGTCACAAGAAGGGATTTACCAACATTACAAAGCCATCGCACAAGCTACTAAATTGCCGGTGGTACTTTATAACGTACCTGGACGCACGGGTGTAAATATGACAGCTGAAACGACGTTGCGCCTGGCACGTGATTTCGAAAACATCGTAGCCATTAAAGAAGCCTCGGGAAACATTACACAAATGGATGACATCATAAAAAACAAACCAACCAATTTCGATGTTATTTCAGGCGATGACGGCATTACCTTTCCTCTGATTACATTGGGAGCTGTAGGAGTCATTTCAGTCATAGGAAATGCATTTCCACGAGAATTCAGCCGTATGACCCGTCTGGCACTAGCCGGTGATTATCCTAGCGCATTGGCTATCCATCACCAGTTTACTGAATTATTTAAGCTACTCTTTGTTGACGGTAATCCGGCAGGAGTGAAGGCCATGCTTAGCATGATGGGGATGATAAAGAACCGCCTGCGCCTTCCTTTGGTACCTACCCGCATCACTACGTTTGAAAAAATGCGTTGCATTTTGAACGAACTGAAAATAAAGTGCTGATGAAAGTTCAAAATAATTAACCAGCCTGTAAAAACAATGAAAAATCTTATACTTCCTAATGAAACTTCAATCTCTTAAACCTCAGAGAGCAAAGGATTCAAAGAAAACAAAATCTGTCCCAGTCAAGTCTCAACATAAAATATAAAGCACTTAAGTATAAGATTTTTCTACCATGTTTATAACGGCACCAATCAAAAAGGAAAACAATTAATGAATGTCCGCAAACAGTCAATGCATACCCCTGAAAAATGAATATATACTGCATCAGCTTATGAATATATACTGCATCAGCTTGTGAATATATACTGCATCGGCTTATGAATATATACTGCATCGGCTTATGAATATATACTGCATCGGCTTATGAATATATACTGCATCGGCTTATGAATATATACTGCATCAGCAAAGGCAGTACTACTGCATTTTCAACTCAGCGAATTGGCTGATTGCGGACATTCATAAAACAATTAAAGATGACATCTCAGAATGTTCATACTAAATACATTACATCTCAGAAAAAACTATGAAACACGAACAAATGTACTTGCATCCGGAACTGGAAACAATGACTCGCCCGGAGATAGAACGGCTTCAAATGGAGAGGCTGCAACAAACATTGCAACGCTGCATGCGCTCTCCTTTCTATAAACAACGCTTCAGCGAGAACGGCCTCAGGCCGGAAGACATACGCTCGCTGGACGATTTACAGAAAATACCTTTTACCACCAAGCAAGACTTGCGTGACCATTACCCATTCGGACTTTCGGCTGTTCCGCTGGAAGAAGTGGTACGCCTGCACTCGTCCAGTGGCACAACGGGCACACCTACCGTCATCCTGCATACCCAACACGACCTGGATGAATGGGCAAATGCCGTAGCACGCTGCCTCTACATGGTAGGATTACGCAAAGGTGACATTTTCCAAAATTCATCGGGCTACGGAATGTTCACCGGTGGACTGGGATTCCAATATGGTGCCGAACGGCTTGGAATGCTCACCGTACCTGCAGCAGCTGGAAACACCAAGCGGCAAATCAAGTTTATCACCGACTTCGGCACTACCGCGCTACACGCCATTCCCAGCTATGCCGGACGACTTTATGAGGTAATGGAAGAGATGGGCATTGACCCGCACCGCGATACAAAGCTCCGTACCTTGATTATCGGAGCTGAACCACATTCGGACGAACAACGCCGGCGTATCGAGGACATGTTAGGCGTAAAGGCATACAACTCTTTCGGAATGTCTGAAATGTGTGGTCCGGGAGTGGCATTCGAGTGTCCCGAACAGAATGGTCTGCACATTTGGGAAGACTATTACATCGTGGAAATCGTAGATCCGGAAACACTGGAACCGGTACCTGAAGGTGAGATAGGCGAACTGGTGCTGACTACCATCAACCGCGAAGCAATGCCCCTCCTGCGCTACCGCACACGTGACTTGACACGCATCTTGCCAGGTGACTGTCCTTGCGGACGTCACCACAAACGACTGGACCGCATGAAAGGCCGGAGCGATGACATGATAATCTTGAAGGGTGTGAACATCTTCCCTATCCAGATAGAAAACATTCTGATGCAATTTAAGGAACTGGGTAACGAATACCTCATCACGCTGACCAATCTGGAAGCGAATGACGAAATGACCGTAGAAGTAGAACTGAACGACTTTACCGATGACTATGGTTTCCTGCAAAGACTAACCAAGGAAATCACCCGCCAGTTGAAAGACGAAATATTGATAACTCCGCGCGTCAAACTCGTACCTAAAGGCAGCCTGCCCCAGCAGGAAGGTAAAGCCATACGCGTGAAAGACTTAAGAAAAACATTGATATAATACCAACACAAGGCATCAGCTGATAAGGTGACAAAGCTTTAAACAGCCTTGAATATTCAGAGTTTTGCCAACCTCGTCAGAGCTTGTTCTTGTAAACCTAAAAAGCATAAAATATGACCATCCACCAGTTATCTGTATTTGTAGAAAACAAGTCGGGCACATTGCTTCAGGTGCTCGAACTACTGAAAGAAGCGAATATCCAACTTATCGCTTCCACCATTTCCGACACAGTAGAATATGGTATCTACCGCATCATCTGTTCCGAACCGATGCGCGCTTACGAAACATTGAAACAGGCAGGCATCTCAGCAAATCTTTCGGACGTGTTCGCCATCATGCTCGATAACCAACCGGGACGTGCAGCCGATGCCATTCGAAGCTTCAGCCAGGCAGGGATAGGTATTTCCTACCTCTATTCATTCCTACTTTCGGGCAAAGGCATCCTGGTATTCCGGACTGACAGCCCGGAAGAAACCCGTAAAGTCATACTCGATAAAGGACTGAATTACATCGAAGAACAGCACCTGCTGAAAATGGCATAATGTTTTTAATGAATATCCGCAAACATCCCTTGCAGTAGCATATCGCATACGCCACTGCAAGGGATGTTTGCGAAATGACATCAGCGGAAAGTAATGTGACGGTTGGTGATAAAGTTGACCGCACCGTAGATGAAAAGTCCCAGAAACTGAGCCAGATACTCATTGCAGTAAAACAACTCCACCAACATCAGCAGGAAAAGGAACTGCATGCTGTAGGCCAGCAGGAAGGCACCGGCAAAGAACAACACCTGATGCCAGATGCTGTTCTTCTTATTGCCAGGCTCAAGAGGGAATATCCAATATTTACACCAAATAAAGTTGTGAATCTGCGCCACGACATAAGCAATGATATTCGCCGTGATGTAACTTTCACCCTCGATATGCATCAGCAGCCATACCACAAACGCAGTAATCAAAGCATTGAGCGTGCCTACGATAGCAAAACGAATGACGCGTACAGATTCTTTCATTCAACTTCTTTTAAGAGATAACGATGACCAGTGCCTTTTTGGGTCAGTCTTCTTTCACTACTTGCAGATGTAATTCGTCCAGCTGCTTCTGGTCAAGATAGCCTGGAGCATCCAACATTACGTCACGACCGGAATTGTTCTTTGGGAATGCAATACAGTCTCGGATGCTGTCAAGACCGGCAAAGAGCGATACCCAACGGTCGAGACCATATGCCAATCCGCCATGAGGAGGTGCACCGAACTTAAAGGCGTTCATCAGGAAGCCGAACTGCTCTTGCGCCTTTTCCTGTGTGAATCCCAGAATTTCGAACATTTTCTCCTGAAGCGCTGAATCGTGGATACGAATAGAACCACCCCCTACTTCTACGCCGTTGACCACCATATCATAAGCATCGGCACGCACGGCAGCCGGGTCTGTATCCAGCAAAGGAATGTCTTCGTCTTTAGGATGGGTAAACGGATGGTGCATTGCCATCAGGCGACCTTCTTCCTCACTCCATTCAAACATCGGGAAATCTACCACCCACAAGCAGGCAAACTTATTCTTATCGCGCAAGCCCAGCTGGTTACCCATCTCCAAGCGCAATTCGCAAAGCTGTTTGCGAGTTTTCATCGCATCGTCACCACTCAATATCAATATCAAATCACCCGGTTTGGCACCGAAAGCCTCTTTCATCTGCTGAAGCACATCTTGAGCATAGAATTTATCGACACTTGATTTCACGTTACCATCGGCTTCCACGCGGGCATAGACCATGCCTTTCGCACCGATTTGCGGACGCTTCACAAACTCGGTCAACTGATCAAGTTGTTTGCGAGTGTAATGCGCCGCCCCCTCAGCACAGATACCGCCGATATACGCTGCATTGTCGAATACTGAGAAGCCATAACCTTTCAATATATCCATCAGTTCGACAAACTTCATGCCGAAACGCAAGTCGGGCTTGTCGCTACCATAATACTTCATTGCATCGGCCCACGGCATACGCTGGAACGACTCAGTCAGTTCCACACCACGCAATTCCTTGAACAGATGCTTTGCCATCCCTTCAAACATCTGGATGATGTCTTCCTGTTCCACAAAACTCATCTCACAGTCAATCTGTGTGAACTCAGGCTGACGGTCAGCACGAAGGTCTTCATCGCGAAAACATTTCACAATCTGGAAATAACGGTCGAACCCCGACACCATCAGTAGCTGCTTCAACGTCTGCGGAGACTGAGGCAAGGCATAAAACTGTCCCGGATTCATGCGTGAAGGCACCACAAAATCGCGCGCACCTTCGGGTGTAGACCCAATAAGCATCGGAGTTTCCACTTCGAGGAAGCCTTTGCTGTCCAAGTAACGGCGCACTTCCATTGTCATCCGGTGGCGCAACTCCAGATTCTTGCGCACGGCAGTACGACGCAAATCCAAGTAGCGGTATTTCATCCGGAGGTCATCGCCGCCGTCTGTATTATCTTCAATCGTAAACGGAGGGGTCTGTGCCACATTCAGCACATTCAATTCCGACACGATGATTTCGATTTCACCAGTAGGAAGGTTGGCATTCTTGCTGGAACGCTCGCTCACCACGCCCATTACCTGAACAACGAATTCACGTCCCAAGTGATTGGCTCGCTCGCACAGTTCTGCATTCACTTCTGTATTAAACACCAATTGGGTGATGCCATATCGGTCACGAAGATCCACAAAGGTCATCCCTCCCATCTTACGCGTACGCTGCACCCAGCCGGCGAGCGTCACGTTTTTGCCTGCATCGGCGAGTCTCAGCTCACCACAAGTATGACTTCTGAACATATCATATAAGGTTTATAAATCCAAGTTTGACTATAAATTTAGGCAAAGGTAGTATATGTTTTTGATTTATGCAATATCTTTGCGGCAGCAAACGTAAAGACAAAGCCATGAACATACAAGACCATACTTCAGCGGGAGACCTGACAAAAGGTAGCATCACGGGCACAATGCTGCGTTTCGCTATCCCGATGATGTTGGGAAACCTGCTTCAACAATGCTACAACATAGCCGACACACTCATCGTTGGACACTTCCTAGGTGCCGATGCACTGGCAGCGGTAGGGTCGGCTTATTCGCTGATGGTGTTCATTACCTCCATCTTTATCGGGCTTTGTATGGGTACAGGAGCCGTATTCTCTCTGCAATATGGAGCAAAAGATTACGAGGGAATGAAACGAAGCCTGGTCTCATCACTCCTTCTGACAGGCGGTATTACTCTCATCATCAACACGCTGTCACTGATATTCATCCATCCTATTATCCGCTGGCTGCAAACTCCTGCCGAAATCACTGGAATGATGCATGACTACCTGTTGGTGATATTCATCGGTATCTTCAGCACATTCCTTTATAATTATTATGCTTTCCTGCTCCGTGCCTTAGGCAATTCCATCGTACCCCTCGCTTTCCTGGGTATATCAGTGGTACTCAACATTGTACTTGACCTGGTGTTCATCGCAATTTTCCACTGGGGCGTGACAGGAGCAGCAGTAGCCACCGTCATCTCACAAATCGTATCGGGTGTAGGACTTTGCCTGTATACCCTCTACCGCTTCCCAATATTCCGGCTAAAATGGAAACATATCCGCATCAACAGACAATCCATCCGTGAGATAGCCACTTATTCCTCACTTACATGCATGCAACAATCGGTGATGAACTTTGGCATTCTGATGGTGCAAGGGTTAGTCAACAGTTTCGGTACCGCCGTAATGGCAGCCTTTGCCATCGCTGTCAAAATTGATACCTTTGCTTATATGCCTGTACAGGACTTCGGGAATGCTTTTTCCACCTTTATTGCCCAAAACTTCGGTGCTAAGAAATTCGAACGGATAAAAAAAGGAATACACAATACGCTATGGTTCATCACCGGCTTTTGCCTATGTATCTCTGCAGCGGTCTTTGTCTTTGCACGTCCTTTGATGCAGCTTTTTATCGATGCCAATGAAACCGAAATCATCGCCATTGGGGTAGAATACTTACGTGTGGAAGGCAGTTTTTACGTAGGTATCGGATACCTTTTCATGCTCTACGGACTTTTCCGTGCCATCCGCATGCCAGGCATGTCAGTAGTGCTCACCGTCTTTTCGCTCGGTACCCGCGTCGCATTAGCTTACGGACTGGCCTCTATTCCTTCTATTGGCGTACATGGCATCTGGTGGTCCATTCCCATCGGCTGGGCACTGGCCGACCTCTTCGGATGGTGGTATTACCGCAAGGCCGCTTCCAGACTGATACCTGCCTCTTCTCTATCCTGACCCTCCGCGTGCAAGATTGAGCTTTGCGCCAGATAGCTGGGTTTAGCGGCATAGATATACATCACACTACCACCCTTAATGGCGTCAATGATAGGACGGCATAACTTCTGAGGGACAGCAGGACAACCGAAACTCCTTCCCAAACGCCCACCATTACGAATGACAGAAGGATTGGCATACGCAGCCCCGTGCATCACGATGGCACGCTGACGGGCACGGTCATTAATACCTTTTTCCAATCCTTCCAGCAACAGCGAATAACCATTTCTGCCCTGATACGTTGATTCAGTTAAATAAAACCCCAACGAACTTTTGTGTGAACCGTCTTCGTTTGAGAACGAAGTAGCATAGATGTTCCCACTGTTCTTCCCATGTGCCACCACCGAAGAGAACAGCATTTTCTTCTGCTTCATATCGAACACGTACAAACGTTCCTGCGTAGAAGGCTTCGAAAAGTCGATAAGGGTCAGCACCTCCCGTTTCCGCTGTCCGATACGGTAATAACCCGTCACAGCCTGACGGAAAGCAATATAATTCACCCGTCCTTCCAAGTCCATCTCGTGATACAACTGGAGGCAACGATCCACAATCTTCACTTGTGGAGCATCTTTCTTTTCTTCCGACCGACAAAGCACAGAGCTACATACGGAAGCTACCATCATCAAAATAATCAAGAAAATACGCAGCATGAAATCAATTTAGAATACGGCTGCAAAGTTACAAAATAAATAATTTTCCCACCACAGATTACACGGATTTCTCAAAATAATATTTCCACAATGCTTCTGTATTTCCAACTACTCAATAATTACTACAAGCGTAGCCTCGGTTGGCAGATAATCGAAAATGAACTTAGCATGCGAAGTAGCATTGCGCACACACATATGTGAACGGGGAATCGTACCTAGCGACCAACTGTATTCTACCATCCGGGTTTGTGGAACATTAACCGGCACGCCATGCAAATAGGCACCGTTCGTAAATCTAGATGCATATGGAGCATACCCTCCTACACCGGAACCACCGTCTTTCAAAAACACCATCCGCTCTTTCTTTTCTTGCAACAAAAACATTCCTAGCGGGGTCTCCTGTGCATATGGTGGACGGTGCATACCTGTCGTTGCCGGATTCATACTTCGAATGGTCCATTGCCCTTCTCCTGTCCACTCCAGTGTAGTGATGTTCTGATCGAGCCGGTCGACGAATACCGCATGGTGGAACTTTATGCCCGCAGGAAGCTGTCTGACGTATCGCGACGGAACAAGCCATTCACTTTCCGCCGTCACAGGAACGATACGCAAGAAACTACCTTCCCGGTTCTTCAGATAAGCCAGTGAACCATCGCGCCCGTATCGAACAGGCACTAACGAGTCATTCGGCTCATAGAAAGGTATTGACTGATAACGCTCCACACCACATGTGTCTGCCACCCTCCCATATACGTTCCGCACATACCGATGTACCAAAGCTGCTTCTCCATTACGATTCTTATAGTTTCGAAGCACAACCCAATCCACCTCATCACGTTGCATATTTTCTATGAATGCCAAACATTTGCGAATGATTTCCCACTTAAAGCTACGCACCGTATCGCCATAGGGATAGATATCTTCCAGTGTATGCTGATCGTAAAGTAAATCTTTTGTCAAAAGAATATCCGAAGCATCCAATTGCCTGGAAGAGCCTAAAGCTTCTCTTTGCGAAACCATGTCCGAAATGATTTCCAGCTTATCAGACACCGAAAAAGTCTGCACCTGCTGTTTCTCACATCCCAAAAGCAGCAGACACATCACACACGCGACCAGTAAAACCTCTCTCTTCATAGCAGGCAGGTTAAGGTTTATACAAAGATAAGCATTTTTTCCCATTTTCAAAATTAGTTGTCAAGATAATAACAAACGAACCACGTATTTTGTTCCTTTTATTCCTTACATCCTTATCCCGACACAAGAAAGATACCCAAGCTTCCTACCAGCAACTAAGAAGCTGTTTTGAATTTCTCCAAAAAGTTTTTCTTGGCTTGATGTATCTGTTTTCGTGTGTGCTTTGGGCGATTTTTTGGTCCTTTTCGCTCCTGTTCTTCGTC
>NZ_NFJG01000108.1:0-15668 GCF_002159755.1 Bacteroides sp. An269 | reverse complement strand
CTCCTGTTCTTCGTCAGATAGCCCGCTATCTTCCTCATCACAGAAGCGAAAATGCCTCAAAAACTCATCCCAAATCATCGCACGATAAATTCAAAACAGCTTCTAAGAATGAAAACAGCATATTCTTCATTCTTCGTTCTTCATTCTTCATTTATAATTGTTCCGTTGCATACCTTCTGCTGGCCTTCCACAATGATGCGGTCGCCGGCATTCAGCCCGGAAGTGACAATGACCCCGTTTCCGGAAAAACCGCCGCAGGCAATCACCCGCTTTTCTGCAACACCTTGATTGTCTACCCATACGAACGAACAGTTCTGTTCATCAAGTTGCACGATACGTGCCGGTATCACCACCTGTGCTCCTGCGTTTCCACCCGCCAGACTGACTTCTGCTACCATGCCCGGCATCAGAGAACCATCTGTATCCGTCACATCCAGCTTCACTTCGTAAGAGCGCGACATCGGATTGGCAACAATGCCTTTCTCGCTCACCACACTTGCGAACACCTTATCTCCCAGCGCAGGCACTTTGATGACCGCCTGCTGGCGCAAGGCGATGCTGCCTATCTCGGCTTCGGGCACCGCTATCTTCACTTTCAGCTGGCTCACTCCCACCAACTTACCCACTGCCATGCCGGGCACTACGTTCTGCCCTACCTCTACCGACTTATCAGCTATCACACCGCTAAAGGGTGCGTACAGCTTACAGTCCTTCAAGTTCTTCTGCGCCACTTCTTCCATCGAGCGTGCCTGCTGGAGTTTGCTCTGCACCTCTACCCACTGTATCTCGGGCAAACTGCCTTTGTCGTGCAGTTCTTTCATACGCCGATAGGCATCTTCCGCCTGCACCAGCGTGGCTTTTGCCGCATCATAACTGCTCTGCATCGACGTTGGGTCTACCGAAGCCAGAAGCTGCCCCTTCCCTATCCGGTCACCCAACCGGAAATGAACAGCTTCTACCGTTCCCATTACCGAAAAGCTGAGCGGCGTGCCTGCCGTTTCTTCTACCGTACCCGAAAAGCAACGCGTGCCTTCAATCGCCGCCGGAGCGACCTGCATTGTTTTTACCTTAACCACATCTTGCGTCTTCTGCTGTTCTTCCTGACCGCATCCTGCAAGCAAGAGTACAGCGGCGCACACCGGCAAAATAACCTTTTTGTCCATAGTTACTGTTTTAAAATTCTGCGCAAAGGAAACAAGTTTAGTCCAAATTACATGGCTTTATTTTCCTTGATAAATGTTCTATTTTCCAACAATACAGCCAAATAAGACAAACAGAACAGTCTTCAAGAGATTGGAATCAGGTCTTTTCAAGAAATAATGACTTATTTTGCCACAGCAAACAAAAGAAAATAAGAACATGGATATCACACAAGGAAATCTGAACACAGTAGCGAAAGAACACATCGCTACCTATTGCGACAACCGGCTCGCCCTTATCGATGACTTACATACATTAGGCCAAACCAATGCCGTCAGAGTAGAATTCATCATAGCTGCCCTCTGCATCAAAGGGAGAGCCTCGCTCTACATCAACGGCGAAGCCTATACGATGAACGAATACGACCTGCTCATCTGCCACCCCAACATCATATTGGAAAAAAGTATGGTCAGTGCAGACGTACAGTTCCGCTGCATCTGCATGTCGCCAGAATACATCAGCCAGCTTGCAGTAATTTCGAACAACAGCTGGGATATCCTGAAATACCTGGAACAGAACCCCATCCTCACGCTAAAACCCGAAGAAGCCGACATGTTTCGCCAGTATTATGACTTGCTCCGTTCGAAACTGACGGGCATTCCGCTACGCCATCAAAAAGAAATCGTCGACTCACTGATACAAGCATTCCTTTACGAATTTCATGACGCCATGGAACGCTTCGGGAAATTCACAACGCCTACCTATTCTTCCAGCGAACGGCTGTTCAAAGAGTTCCTGCACCTGCTTGTCTCATCGTATCCCAAGCCGCGGATGGTAGCGGTTTATGCCGACAAACTGCACGTCACGCCCAAATACCTCTCTGCCGTATGCAAGGAGATATCCGGAGAAACCGCTTCCGACATCATCAACCAATACGTCATCAAAGACGTGCTCTATCTGCTGAAGAAATCGGAAAAAAGCATCAAGGAAATCGTCAACGAGCTGGACTTCCCCAACATGTCTTTCTTCGGGAAATACGTAAAGCGCTACATTGGAGTTTCTCCCAAACAATACCGGAAACAATTAGCAGAAAAAGAAACAGAATAGAATGCGGTAAAGAAAGAAGGCCAAGAAACTGTTTTGAATTTCGACAAAAAGTTTTTCTTGGCTTGATGTATCCGTTTTCGTGCGTGCTTTGGACGATAAATTCAAAAACAGCTTATTTGATAAAAATTTGCCGAGGATACGGAAATAATACCCTCACCTTACCATTTGCTTTTCCTGCATAAGCCGGTTGCGTAGCAAGATGCATACCAGTCCTCGCATAATCCTAATATGCTAGGACTGCAGTCCTAATAGATATAGGACTGCAATCCTGACGCATCAAAACTGCAATCCCAGTAATATAGGACTGGCTAAATGATTAATTGCCTTTTCCTATGCAATCATAAGTAAGTGTGCAAAATGAAATGAAACGACGGACAAATCCTTATACCCGATGAGATTCCATCGACAAGAATATAGAAACAGATTCCGCAAATAAAAAAGAGCTGCCCTCTCAAATATTGAAGACAGCTCTTAAAATCTTTAACTACAACAATTATTCAGCACGCAAAGTGAAGCGTTTGAATTCTGTTACCACCAATTCCGGATCTGCAGCTTTCAATACTTCTGCAACCGTCTTTTTCGGGTCCATGATGCTTTCTTGCTTCAGCAAGCAAACTTCTTTCAAGAATTTGCCCAAACGGCCTTTCGCAATATTTTCAATCATAGCCTGAGGCAAGTTGGCAGATTTCTCGGCAGCAACTGTCGCTTTGATTTCTTTTGCTTTGGCTACATCTTCGGCTGTAATCCAACCCTTAGCCATGTTGCTTTCCATGTGCTCTTCACTGTCTACGTGAGCCGGATTGATACCGGCTTTCTTCAAAGCTGCATCTACCGCTTTCTGCACTTGTTCAGCCTTTGTCTTTTCAACAGCTACGTTGATTTCTTCTTGTTTCACAGCTTCGGGAACGCCGTCTTCATCAATAGCAATCGGGTTCATAGCTGCAATCTGCATGCAGATTTCGTGAGCCACCTGTGCATCGCATACTTTGTTGAAAGCAACGATTGTACAAAGCTGGTTCTTGTTCATGTGATTGTAAACGGCAGTACAAGCACCCGATACGAAATTGTAACCATCCAACTCGGTCTTTTCGCCAGTCACACCACTGCGTTCTACCACTGCATCTGCAATCGTACCATTACCCATCGGCAAAGCTTTCACTTCATCCAAAGTCTGGCATTTGTTTGCAATAGCAGCATCCAGAATAGCCTGAGTCAATGCTACGAAATCAGCATTCTTGGCAACGAAGTCGGTTTCACATTTCAAGGCAATCATTGCAGCATAATCACCGGTAGACTTAGCCAGTACACAACCTTCTGAAGTTTCACGGTCAGAACGTTTTGCAGCTACTGCCTGTCCTTTTTTACGGATAATTTCCATTGCTTTATCGAAATCGCCTTCAGATTCTGTTAAAGCGTTTTTACAGTCCATCATACCAGCTCCTGTCATTTTACGGAGCTTGGTGATATCAGCCATACTTACAGCCATAATAATCTTGTTTTATTTAAATGAATAATAATCGTTCTAATGCAAATTGAGAGCTGAGAACAGAGAATTGAGAATCGCTTTATTTAGTAACTCTCAACTTTCAACTCTCAACTCTCAATTAAAAATTATATTTAAGCTTCTTCGTCTTCCTTAGAGATGAACGCAGCAGCCTTTGATGCATTGATGGCATCTTGCTCAGCCTTGTCCATACGAGCCTTGGCAGCTTTCTTCTTCGGAGCTTTCGGAGCATTTTCACCGGCAGCTTCCATATCTACCTTTTCAGCTTTTCTTTCTTCCAAACCTTCAGCCATGGCACCGCAGCAAGCATCAAGAATCACTTCGATAGATTTTGTTGCATCGTCATTAGCAGGGATTACATAATCCACATTGTTCGGATCTGAATTAGTATCTACGATACCAAATACAGGAATACCCAAACGATTTGCTTCGCGGACAGCGATGTTTTCTTTCATCACGTCAATCACGAACAATGCAGACGGCAGACGAGTCAAGTCAGCGATAGAACCCAGGTTCTTTTCCAATTTGGCACGCTGACGTGAAATCTGAAGGATTTCTCTCTTCGAAAGGTTTGCATATGTACCGTCGTTGGTAAGCTTATCAATAGTAGCCATTTTCTTTACAGCCTTGCGGATAGTAGGGAAGTTGGTCAGCATACCGCCCGGCCAACGCTCGATAACGTAAGGCATGTTTACAGATGCAGCTTTTTCTGCTACAATCTGTTTTGCTTGTTTCTTAGTAGCAACGAACAGGATCTTCTTTCCTGATTTTGCAATTTGTTTCAAAGCTTCAGCAGCTTCGTCAACTTTGGCAACGGTTTTGTTCAGGTCGATGATATGTATTCCGTTGCGTTCCATAAAGATATAAGGAGCCATTGCAGGGTTCCACTTTCTTTTCAAGTGTCCGAAGTGGCAACCAGCCTCCAATAAAGTATCAAAATTTACTCTTGACATGTTTTAATTGTTTAATCGTTTACTTTCTTTTTTGTTTGTAATGAACCAACTGCCGGGTAGTCTCTCCACAAACCCCTTGCAGGAAGAGTCCAGACAGTTTAGATACTAAACGCCTTTTTAAGTTTTTGAGTTTTTAAGATTTTAAGTTTTGTGAGTTTAAGCCTCCATACAAGCCTTATAAACTAAAGAACTAACAAACTTAAAAACTAAGAACTCAAATTAACGTTTACTGAACTGGAATCTGCGGCGTGCTTTCGGACGACCCGGTTTCTTACGTTCAACCTCACGTGAATCACGAGTCATGAAACCTTCTGCACGAAGTGCCTTCTTGTCTTCCGGATTGATTTTCACCAATGCGCGGGCGATAGCCAGACGCAAAGCCTGAGACTGTCCAGTAAAACCACCACCGTTCAGATTTACTTTGATATCATATTTTTCAGCCACTTCCAATTTATTCAACGGCTGTTTTACTACATATTGCAGAATAGGAGATGGAAAGTACTGTGCAAGGTCTCTCTTGTTAATAGTAATCTTTCCTGTACCTTCGCTAACGAAAACACGAGCAACTGCGCTTTTACGTCTGCCTAATGCATTTACTACTTCCATGCTTGATTATTTAAGTGAATTAATATCGATTAACTTCGGAGACTGAGCTTCATGCTTGTGCTCAGCACCTTCATACACATACAGATTACCCAACAGTTTGGCACCCAGACGGTTCTTGGGGAGCATACCTTTTACAGTACGTTTCATCAGTTTTTCTGCACCGTTAGGCTTCTGCATCAAACGAGCCGGAGTAATTTCACGCTGACCACCCGGATAACCTGTATAGCTCAGGTAAATCTTGTCAGTCCATTTGTTACCTGTAAATTTCACTTTACTTGCGTTAATGATAATCACATTATCGCCACAATCTACGTGAGGGGTAAAGTTCGGTTTGTACTTACCTCTCAAAAGTTTCGCAACTTTAGCACCGAGACGGCCTACAACCTGATCGGTAGCATCTACTATGACCCACTCTTTGTTCACAGTAGCCTTGTTTGCAGAAATGGTCTTGTAACTTAAAGTATCCACTCTTAAATTGGTTTTAAAATGTTAACTACTAAAAAACTATCCTCCACGCTCCTCCTTTCCCGGACAAAAGAAAAAAGAAGGTATCAGATTTTAAATTATACTATTTGATAATAATCGGCTTGCAAAGGTACGGCTTTTATCCGAACCCACAAAGAATTTAGGTATTTTTTTCTTTTACAGATGATTGGCAAGGCAAAACCGACCAAACAAAAAAGCTTCCGCACCTGCCCTTATCCAAAGGTATACAGATACGGAAGCTGCAAGCCGAGCACTCCGGCACAAAAAATTTTCTATCTTTCCTTGTTTGCCTTGAGTGCAAAAGCACACTGTAAGATTAATAATCTTACGGCGTGAAGATTAATAATCTTACAGCCTGAAGATTATTAATCTTGCCAGACTTACTGCCAAATTATCACGCGGTAAATGTTTCTTAAAGATACAAAGAAAGCTGCCCCAATTCATTATCGAGACAGCTTCTTCATCTTCCGGCAGGCATGCTCACACACCATGCCGCTTATTTCCGAATATATCACTTGCTTTTTTTACCCCAGTAAGTTTTATAATCATCACCATAGCCGGCATAAACGATAGTATGGGTTCTGGGGGATGCCTCCCAATCGGTTTCACGCTGCAAGTAAAGTTCTACCCCATTATCCAACGTCAGGATACGCTTGCTGCTGTCATACGTCCACGTAGCTCCTTCCCAGTCGCCTGCAGTTACGGTATGGTCTGCGGCAAGGGTCATCGTGGCTGAAGTCTTCTGTTCTCCATAAGCGTATGACAAATCGATGTTCTCCCAATTACCTATCAGCTCGCTTTCAGTAATCTCCACCTGCGGCACGGCACCGTAACGTTCAGGCATCACTACCGGCCAGCCATCTTCGGTCCATCGTATGCAACGCACCTGCCCCATCATAATGGCATTGGAAGCATTGATTCCCGGTACATCTACAGGGAATCTGCCTTGCGAAGCGAAATACCAGTTGCCTTCACCATCATCGAACACACAGCAATGCGAAATACCTACCCAGCCATCGTTGCCATTGAACTTATACGGATGAGTCAATATCGGGAAAGCTTCGCCTCCAACGGTTGTCACATCCGTACCGTCCATGCCCACATAAGGACCTGCAATATTCGTGGAACGCACTACACGGGTATTGTAGGGCACCTCCAATGCATCGTATGCCAGGAACAGGTAATAATACCCATCGTGATAAATCAGTTCCGGACCTTCTGAACCTTGCCAGCGATTACCCATCTGGCGGGTAGCTATCAGTTGTCCGTATGCAGCGATGTCTGCATCCGTACCCCACGGATCAGGCAATTCAGCCTTTACCTTGCCCGTTGCTTCGTCAAGTTCTACCAGTGCGATGCCGCTATGCCAAGAACCGTATGCCATGTAGTGGCGTCCGTCATTGTCAATGATATAGCTGGGGTCGATAGCGTTCCATTTATAATAGCAGTTTGCCCAATCGGTTGCCGGGACATTGAAGTCCAATCCCTTATCCGAAGCATTGGTAATGACATAGCCCTTGTCTTCCCAACCGTCGTTGTTTGCCGGATTGGAATTCTCCATCAAGCCGATGAATGCACGTTCGCTCCATGTTCCGTCACCGCTTAACGTACCGGGACAGACAATGGAATAATACATACGATACAATCCGTTCCGCACTTTCCGTACGCAAGGTGCCCAATAGCCGAAGTCAGCCTCATCGGCTGTAGTCGGTTCCAATCCCATAGCTGCACGGATCTCATTCAGTTTCAGGATAACCCAATCGGGCAGGCTCTGCATCGTACCTCCCAAGTATTCCCAATCTACCAAGTTTTGCGAACGGCGTCCATGGAAATGCCCACCTGCCATATGAGCGTTGCCATACGAAGCATCAGTCTGATACATGTAATAATACCCGTCTTCTGCAAGCACCACAGAAGGGTCATGCACATTGCTCAGGTTCCAGCGGCTACGGTTCGTCCAGTCAGCGATGCTGGTATAGTTATCCTCATAAGCGGGAGCTACATAGTTCGCAAGCTGTTCGTCGATGGGCTGGCTTTCGGTGGTAGCTTCCAGCGCATCCGAGTAGGTGTAACGGCTGTTGCCATATACGAATGCGCGAATATAATAAGTGGTATTGCCCATCAAGCCTGAAATGGTGGCACTGAAATTTTCGTCTGCTTCTACCATATTGTCATTGACAGTAGGAGCCTGCGAATTGGCACTGTAACAGAACCCCCTCCGGACAATGCTTCCTGTATTACCGGTTACCGAGGAAGCTACAGTCAGCGAAGTGCCTGTACTTGCGGTTACTTCCGGTACAGCTACAGTTACATCGCTACTTTGATTGTATTCTACTTCGTTGTCATCCGAACAGCCTACGAATGTAAAGACGGCCAACAAAGATATCCAAATTAATGATAACTTTTTCATGTGTGTCAAGTTTAAAAATCATGCCATCCCCCTATTAGAGGGGACGGCATGAATAGAATAAGGAAATGAAAAATTATTCACCAAAAACAAGATGGCTTCCGTCTACCGTCAGCGCAAAGTTCAAGTCTTCAGGATCGATGGTAGTGATACCCAAATAATATTGGATAGAAGTTGTGCCATCTGTTCCGTTCATGATAGCCTGAACATCGGCAGTACCATTGCCACAGTTGGTTACATAAACCGTAACTTCTGCACCGTTCATGGTAGCAAGCCAAGCAGCCCAGTCGGGTTGACCGCCACTGAGACGGAGATTGGTGTTTCCATCATATCCGGCACCCCAACCATAGTTATCAGCACGGACAACTCCATATTCTACAGTCGTATCAGTCTTACGAAGAACTACTACATAGTTGTTCCAGTTGCCAGCCAAGCTGCTGTAATTTGTGAACGTAATCGATTTAGTTTCGCCTGAAGGCACGTTGAAGTCATCAGAGAATGCACCCCAGAAAGCAGTTGAATTATCTTCTGCTCCTACGATAGCCGTACTATTTGTTACTTCTGACACTGCAGATTCGGCAACGGTAACCTCTACCGTAGCAGTCACTCCTTCGTCAGCAGTAATGGTAACGGTATGCGTACCTACTGTAGCCGGAACTGTAGAGAATGTCAGTCTTGAGTTATCAATCGTTCCTGTTCCTCCACTTACATAAGTTGCTGTCACTTCCATGCCAGTAGGGTCAAAGGCTAACGTACGGTCTGTCATTCCTTCGGTTGCTGCCGAAGTATAATAATAATAGGTAGTACGGGAAGGTTGCGTGGTCACTTCAATGGAAGCTATTTGTTCTACCAATTCAAATGTAGCACTTGCGATAACCGGCTGGTCACAGTTTTCACCTTGTTGGGTCTTGTTATAAGCTGCAACCAAGTTCTTTATACCCGGTGTTTCCATATCAGGAATAACCGAGAAGGTTAGTTCGGAAGAAGCTACAGTAGCCGTTACCCCTTCTTCAAAGGTAACAACGGCCGATACATTAGCTATTACAGAGTCGAGTGGCGTACCGATATTGACAATTTCGGGCACACCTTGCAATTCCATCGATACGGGATTCTTATCATCAGCAGAAGTAAGGCCGCCGATAGGTTCAATATTGGTCTGCAAGAAATTGATGTAAGAACCTTCAGGCACCAAGTAACAGCGGATATTGGTATTGCTTTCATCAGCATTCAGATTCACAAGAGCAATCGGTTGGTTATAAGTCTTGGTAACTGTACCATTGGTCATTCTGACACTGAATGCTCCCTCGACAGAACGGTCAACAGTAAGTGTTACCCTTCCACCCAATTGGGCTATACCTTCATCAGTATCGGTCTCGAAAGTGAGCGTACTTTGAACGTAAGAGCGGTCGATATAATCTCCCCATTCGGAGTTTCCCGAAGGCTGATTATCGTAGCGTATTGCCCCATATTCCAAATAGCCTTCGCCTTCACGATCAACATCATTGCAAATGATTAATGCAAAATTCTTATACGTATTCGATGCGTCAGGATTAATATTCAGGTTGAACACTGCATTCCACTTCTGACCATCGGGGATTACATAATACTTAGAGAAAACAGTCCACCAGCCTGTACTGTAATCTGTACTTCCGATAGTATACACATCTTCCATCATACCTTCCAGTTCTTCATCGCCGGAATTTTGCGAATTGGCTATAGAATCCACCTTTTCGGAAAGCCAATCGGGCGAGTCCACCTCATAAAAGTGTTCGTCTTCACAACCGGCCAATGCCAGCAATCCCAAGACAAAAGAGCCGCAAACGGTTGCTATTTTATTGAAATGTTTCATGGTCTTATAATATAAAATTAGTAATTGATTAAGGCCTCTCCCACCCTAAGCAGCCGGGAGAGCACCCGTTTTTATTTTGCTAATTGTCAATTATCAATTGTCAATTATTTAAGTCCACAACCGGACGTACCGTCCAACCGTTGTCACGGAAGTAAGAAGAGTTGTCCGTACTGTAGTTAGCCGAGTTACCTTGCAGGCTCGGATTTTTGTTGGTCAACGTCTGCTGGATAGGCAAGAATTCATGTCCCTGTACGTAGGTATCGAATCCACTCTTCAATTCCGGGTCAGAACCAATGTTGCTATAGTCAACCGGAAGCATCACTTTGCCCGGATCATTCGTAATGCGGACTACAGAGTGTTCCTTCATCTGCTGCAAACGGCCTGCATCGTAGAAGAAGCCCCAACGGATAAGGTCAAAACCACGACCATACTCGCAACCGAATTCTTTCGGACGCTCTACATTGGCAATCTGCTCAAAAAGCTTATCGGCTGTATTGAAATCAGCAAGTTGCAAATCGGGTAAATCCACACGACCGCGTACTTCATTAATCCAGTTAATGGCACGCTGGGTAGGCCCGTTCACTTCATTCTCGCATTCTGCGGCACGAAGCAATACATCCGAATAACGCATCAGGCGGACATTGATACCATCGTGCAAACCTGTAACCACTGTGCTATACAGACCGGTACGGAGGTTGGTGTATTTAGCGACAGGAATACCGCCGTAACTGTTATTGGTACGGATGGTATCGGAAGCCGTAATAGGTTGTGTATAGGCTACGTTACCATATTCGAAACCTTCCCAATCGGCTTCATAGGTACCCAGGGTCCAATAGAGACGTGGGTCAAGCGTACCATTTATTGTACGTTCGCTCTTGAAGAGGTCGTACAGCCAGTTGGTAGCCGAAAGGTCGGCCCATCCACCGAAATCACCCGGAGCAAAGTTACTTTCGATAGCCGAACCTTGCGTAGCATTGGGACTGGTATTTACCGGTGTCCATTCGTCATCGGTGCCCTGCGAGGCATAATCCAAGAATTGGATTTCGAACAAGCTTTCTTCGTTGTTTTCGTATGCAGAGCCTTCGCGGAAGTTATCGCCATAGTTATCCATCAACCGATACGTACCATAGCGACCGCTGATAATGTCTTCCAGCACCGTAAGCGCTTCGCTAAACTTGTGACGCACCATCAGCGTACGGGCATAAAAACCAGCCGCTGAACCACAAGTGGCACGACCGCCAGCCCATTCACCGCCTGTATCACGCGAAGGCAATAATTCCATAGCCTGTTGGAAATCGGCTTCCACTTGGTCGAGCACTTCATCGTAGGTGCTATTGGTACCGTAAAGTCCGTCCAGTGAAGAGTAGGTATCATAACTTGTAATCAGAGGCGGGTTTTGGTAATAGCCTGCCAAGTTATAGTAAGACAATCCGCGGATAAAGAGCGCTTGCCCTTTGATGCGTCTCAGGTTTTCCGAAAGCTGGCTGTTATCTTCGCCTACGCGGGAAAGGATAAAGTTGCATACGTTGATGGTGTAGTACCACTCACGCCAGGGCCACCAGGCAATATCACCTGTAACCAGTACGGTAAAGTCGTCAAATTCCATGTACCATACTTGCGAAGAGTTCCACACTTCATCGCCACGGCACGCGTCGATGGTATAGCCTACACGGGCATACGACCCTTCCATACGCATGTGGTTATAGGCAGCAATCACACACTCCTCCAAGTCATCGACTGTATTGCCGAAAGTAGCAGTAGTTTGTTGGTTGGGATTCACCACATCCAAATTATCCATGCACGAAGTCAGTGTTCCGACTCCAAACAGGAAAGCAAGTGAATATTTTAATAGTTTCATACAATAATGTTTTTAGCAGTTAGAATTAGAATGAGAAATGAAGGCCACACATAAAGGTACGTGCCGTCGGGAACGAACAGAAGTTATAACCCGGAGTAAAGGTACCTCCAGCATAGTCTACATTGTATCCTTTGTAACCGGTAAACGTGTGGACGTTTTGTGCCGACACATAGAGGCGGACATCTGATACATATTTGCCGAACCACTTGTCGGGGAAGTTATAACCCAACTCGATATTGGCAATCTTCCAATAAGCGGCGTTCTGAATCTTACGTTCGCTGAACAAGTCGTTCCATGCGTAAGTCGCACTGTTTGTTATGTAGGTACGCGGTACATTCGAAATATAAGTAGAACCGTCTTCACTCCAACGGTTGGCATCCAGTATCGCTACATCCTTGTTGCCATAGCCATAGCAAGAGTTAAGCGAGTTGTAAATGTCATCAGCCACGTGGTAGTTCAAGGCACCAAAGGTAGCAATGCTCAGGTCAAAGTTCTTGTATTCGAAACGGAAATTCAAGCCGAAGTTGATTTTAGGCAGACCGCTGCCCAATACCACTTGGTCGTATTCATTGATTACACCGTCGGGAGTGCCGTCGGGACCGCTGACATCCTCATACAGGCAATCGCCCACTTGGGCACCTTGCTGGGTAGCATGGTTGTCAAGGTCTGCTTGTGTACGGGCAATGCCTTCGTATCTCCATCCATAGAATTTACCGATTTCTTCACCTACCTCCGTAATATAAGCTCCACTAATATAGGCTTCATCCGTAAAACCTAACGAAGTGACTTTATTTTTCAGCGTACTAAGGTTGGCCGATATTTCATATTTGAACGCATGGTCGCGGTTGCGGTAGGTAGCAGCGAACTCAAAACCGGAGTTGTCCATCGAGGCGGCATTCATCGTAACGGTCGTATTCGATACACCTGCCTGTTCGGGTACAGGAACACTATACAGCAAGTCTTGGTTGGTATTTTTATACCATTCGGCGGTGAACTCTAAGCGATTGTTGAAGAAAGCGAGGTCGATACCTACGTTGTAAGT
Organism: Bacteroides sp. An269; assembly: GCF_002159755.1. Taxonomy (NCBI): domain Bacteria; kingdom Pseudomonadati; phylum Bacteroidota; class Bacteroidia; order Bacteroidales; family Bacteroidaceae; genus Bacteroides; species Bacteroides sp. An269. The sequence continues at coordinate 2,716 of NZ_NFJG01000108.1, read as the reverse complement.
TTTCTTCTTTTCCCAAGACAGGTTGTTGTCCACGAAGGTAGAAACGGCAGAACCGGTCACGGCAGAGTTATTGAAGCTATATGTCATATTGTTACGTGACATCACCGCCTGATACATATATTCACCGATGTTCTCGTTACCCAATTCACCGTAGCTTGCACGAATCTTAAACAAGTTCACAACGTTCGGGTTAAAGGGGAAGAAACTTTCCTTATCGAAGCGCCAACCAATAGAAACAGAAGGGAAGGTACCCCAACGAATGCCCTTTGACAAGCGCGAGCTGGCATCCCGACGAACCGTAGCCGAGAACAAGTAACGGTCATCGAAGTTGTAGTTGACACGGCCAATGTAAGAGAAGATGGCATGCTTGTAGTCGTAACTGGAAGAATAGGTGTTCGCACCGTTCTGCAGCTGGAGGAAATAAGGTTCAGTGTAGTTAAGTCCCCAACCGTTCAATGTATTGGTATGTTCTTCTTCATACGTCTGACCGGCAACGATATTCAGATGGTGTTTGCCAAAGGTACCATCGTAGGTCAAGATGTTTTCAATCAATGCAGTAGAATAGTCACGCGAAGCTTTTTCCAAGCGCTCGTTGCTCTTTGCCAAATACACACGGTTACTCTGTATCCATGCAGGAATCCACGTGAAGTCTGAGCAGTGCGTCTTGCTGTAAGACAGGTTGATGCGGTAATTCAGCTTGTGATTCTTGCTTTCGATGCCCAGCATCTTGAGCAAGTCCACATCGGCAGATCCTGTACCCACGAAACGGTCTACACGCGTATTGCGCTGCAACAGGTTGTTGACCAGCAACGGGTTAGAAGCCGAAATATCACCATGGATATTATCGTAATAAACACCATAGCCGTAAGCATCGTAATTATAGCCGTTGGCAGCTCCTACCTGACCATCGAGCACCCAAGTAGACGGGTCGTAAGCCATGATGGTAGGCTGCATCAGCAAAGTGGAACGTAACACGTTGCTCACGTCACCATACAATCCTTGCACATACTCGTTCGCATTAGACAATGCCATGTTATCCTGGTCGGAATGTGAATATACTATACTGGTCTGGAATTTGATGAACTTGGTATCCATGGTGTTGTTGACACGCGCGGTGAAACGTTCGAAGTTCGGTCCGGCTCCTTCCAGTGTTCCTTTCTGGCTATAGTAATCCAACGCTACGTTATAGGTATTATTGGCACCACCACCCGACAGGTTCACATTGTGATTTTGGCGGATACCCGTCTTGAACACTTCGTCAAACCAATCTGTATCTGTATCATCCATAAAATGATAAGTACCTGTCGCATTATCGACAAGGTATCCACCCGGCAACGGCGTATTGGAATTGGAAGCCGCCTGCCCCAAATACTGGCTGTACTGGTCGGCATTCATCACGTCGTAAACCCCCGAAGGAATATAGTCCACACCGAAATAGCCATTGTAATCCACCTTCAAGGGCTGGTCTTTCTGACCGCGCTTCGTGGTAATGATAATCACACCGTTGGCTGCACGCGAACCGTAGATAGCGGCAGCAGATGCATCTTTCAACACTTGGATTGTCTCAATATCATTGGCAGAGAAGTCACGGATAGACGTTCCCATAGGCACACCATCAATGACATACAGCGGAGCCGTACTACCAAAAGAACCGATACCACGAATACGTACGGTAGGGTCGGCACCCGGCTGACCGTCGGAAGTAATCTGCACACCGGCAACCTTACCTTCCAGCATGGTAGAAATGTTGGAATTGGATGTACGCTTCAATTCCTCTGCATTCACTACGGCTACAGAGCCGGTCAAGTCGGCTTTCTTCTGCGTACCGTAACCTACAACGACAACCTGCTCCAGCATCTGATCGTCCGGATCCAATTGGATTGGATCAAGGATTGCCCGGTTACGGACAGCAACCTCTCGGCTTTTATACCCCACAAAACTAACTACAAGAACAGCATTACCCGGAACGTCCAATTCAAAATTGCCGTCCAAATCGGCAGTTGTCCCTCCTTTTCCATCTTTAATCATAATCGTAGCTCCCAACAAGGGCATGCCTTGTTCGTCAACAACCTGACCTTTCACCTTAATAGTCTGTGATTGTGTCACAGCAGCCATAGAGGGTGCAGCATATACCGCTGTACCTCCCAAGGCACACAAGCCAAGCATTGCGGAAAAAATCAATTGTTTTCTCATTTTTCAATGGTATTAAATTATCAATAAATAAAACTCTTCCTTGCCTGTATAAAATCTCTTCGCAAATACCATCACCGGCAGTTCTGAAAAACATAAGTCTTCTATCTATACACCTTAATTATATAATAAGATGAAGGAAATCGAATCCGGCAAATACTGCCTACGACACTGATGAGTATGTTTTCGTTATTTTTCATAGTCGGGAAATCTTTAATAAATAATTAGTTGTTTTTATAGTATTTTCAAAGGTAAGCGATTCTGGTTAAAACAGAGGTAGACAAATGGATATTATTGGTGGACAAACCAAAAAATCAACTATCATACAAAAATAGAAGCCAAACAAAAACACTTCCCTACCGATTCACCAAGTCTTACAGAAACAAACTGATAATCAATACAATTACTTTAAAACAAAAAACAGTTTCTTCTATGTTGTAATCCAAATATCCAGAGAATTTTTTTATTTTATTAAAGGTTTTCATTAGCTTTGTAATCAAGGAGTTGAAGAGGATGCAAGCTCTGC
>NZ_NFJG01000107.1:0-15848 GCF_002159755.1 Bacteroides sp. An269 | reverse complement strand
GAAGAACAGGAGCGAAAAGGACCAAAAAATCGCCCAAAGCACACACGAAAACAGATACATCAAGCCAAGAAAAACTTTTTGGAGAAATTCAAAACAGCTTCTTAGTATCTTTTTCTTTTGCCACTTCCGAAGAAAGCACGTACGCGGCGTAATACTTTGATGCCTGTCATCAGTCCGTCGTAGGCGGCGATGCCCATGTTGACATGTTGCATCATCCCTTCAAATTTGTTTTTGCTTTGTGGGGGGGCAAAGAGTTGATGGGCAAGGTGGAGCATCTGTTCTTTTGACTGGAGGATTTCCTTTTTTTTATCTATCCGTTGCTGGCGGATCATTTCCAGGGTATAATGGTTCGGTGGTAGATTGTTCATGGTTCTGTTTTCTTTGTGTCATCCAAAAATAGCCGTGCCAGGAAATTGACCATCGGCTGGAAGATAAGTGGTACGCGGAAGCGATAGATGAGTAGGGCTACCGCAATCAGCAGGATGCCTACAATGGCGTAGCCCGCTATCAGGCTTCCCACGGCGGTGGCAAGTACATATACCAGCATGAACGAGAAATAGAAAAGAGCCATCACTCCTACGGTCACCAGGATGAAAATCAGAATCAGTGTAGAGAGCAGGATGGTGAGTTTTTCTATCGCTTCCAGCCGGAGGTATTGTCCTTGCAGTTCAAGGTATTTCCTGAATTCCTTGAAGAGGTCTTGCAGGTTGTCAATGCTTTTGTCGTTAGCAAACATAGTTTCTGGAGGTTTAAAAAAGAGGGTGTGCTAAAATTTTCCTTTTACCACACCCTCTTGAAGTTCATGCTCATGATTAGTCGGCATCTTTTACTTCTGATGCGATTTGGTCAACCAAATCATCCATTTCTTCACGGTTCAGACGGATACCTTTTTTACGCAAAAGCTCAGCTATTTTGTTACGTGTGTCGGCACCCTTTTCCGGAGCAAATAAAATACCTGCTGCTGCACCAATGGCAATCCCACCCAAGAATGCAGCTACTACATTCAATGCTTTCATATCAAAACGTTTTTTTAGTTATTACGCTTACAAATCTAAGAAAATTCTGATTATAATGCATCATTTTTGGACGAAATATTTGACAAATCCCATAATATCTTGCATTATTAACAGATTTTAATAGCAAGACTAGGGAGATATTGCTACTTTTGCAAAAAATAAAACGAGAAGAAACGGAAAAGTTAAATTTATAAATTCAAGACAAATGAAGAAAGTTGTTGTATTGGGAATGGGATTGTGTGTAGCTTTGGCATTCTCATCCTGTAAGTCAAGCGAAAGTGCTTATAAAAAGGCTTATGAAAAAGCGAAACAACAAGAATTGGCAGAAGCCGCAACCAGTGAGGCTCCGGCAGAGACAGTTGCTCCGGTAGCTCCTGTTACTCCTGCTCCTACAACTCCTGCCCCTGTGACTACGGCGCCGGTCCGTGAAGAAAAGGTAGAACTGGTTTCGGGTGACGGGCTGAAGGCATACAGTGTGGTATGCGGAAGTTTCGGTATCAAGGCAAACGCCGATGGTCTGAAAGGGCAGATGGATGGCGAAGGGTATAATGCCAAGGTGGTATATAATGCTGAAAAGAATATGTACCGCGTCATTGTGGCTTCTTATGATACACACGAAGAGGCTTCGGCTGCCCGCGACGCTTTTAAAGCCAAGTATCCCGACCGCAAGGATTTCCAGGGTGCGTGGCTGCTTTATGCCAAATAGTAAATAGACCGGAAATAATATCCGATAATTCAGATTTAGAGCGGTAGCCTTTTGGCTATCGCTTTTTTTTGTAACTTTGCCCGCAAATTAAAATAAGGTAGAATAATACATGAGAAAGATGAAATGGATGTTCGGAGTGCTGGCGATGGCATTTCCTCTTTTTATGAATGCGCAGGAGAAAGTCGTTCCTCTGAAATATGGTGATATGGACCAGTGGATTACGCGCAAGATTCACGAATCGGGTATTATTGGCGGCGATACGAAACTGCTTTATGAAGTAGGGCCTGTGAAAGAACTGGATGGGAATACCCCGTATGTGAACCAGGGAGGTTCGCCGTGGGGAAATTCCAATGTTATGGCAAAGGTGATGGGGATTGTCAAGACCAATACCAGTGTTTATCCCGAACAGAGGGGAGGGGGCTATTGTGCCCGTCTGGAAACGCATATCGAAAGTGTCAAGGTTTTGGGAGTGGTGAATATCACGGTGCTGGCTTCCGGCTCCTTGTTCCTGGGCGATATGAAAGAACCTATCACCGGAACGAAGGAAGGCGAGAAAGCCTTGAATATGGGCGTACGTTTTAATTCCCGTCCCAAAGCTATCCGTTACGATTACAAGGTAAAAATGTCGGGTGAGCCGAACCGCATCCGTCAGACGGGATTCAGCCGGAAAAGCACTGTTCCGGGGCAAGACTGTGCCATTATGACCTGCTTGCTTCAGAAGCGCACTGAGGATGCCGAGGGCAATATCATAGCCAAGCGTATCGGTACGGCGGTTATCCGTTATCAGCAGACTGAAGGCTGGCGCAACAAGGCGACTTATGATATTCATTACGGAGATATATCGCATACTTCTTATTACGATGCCGAACTGATGAAACTGGGTGTGGGCAATTATCATGCACGCAATAGCAAGGGTGAGAGTGTCTTGATTCAGGAAAACGGATGGGCGGATGCCGATGAAACACCTACTCATCTCATTCTGCAGTTTACGTCCAGTCTGGGCGGTGCCTTTGTCGGTTCGCCGGGCAATACACTGTGGGTGGATAACGTTTGCCTGGTGTATTAAGATAAATGAATGTCCGCAAAATGCCAATTCATATTTTTTTATATGGTTGAAAACAATTTCAGTCCCGGAAGTGTTATAAGAAAGAAGGGAATAGAAATCCCCTTCGATAATATCTCTATCAAAAAAGACGGGAAAGCGTTCCTGTCGTGCATTTTACTTAATTAGTAATTCGGAAAAGCCGATACGCAGGGATGCGCATCGGCTTTTGCCGTTTCAGGCTTTGTGCCTGGTCTTATTTCTTTTTCTTGAACAGGTTGAGTGCCTTGTCGATGACCGATTCTTTTTCTTTTGTTTCTTCACCGTTTTCGTCATTTCCTTTTACCAGTCCTTTTAAGGCTTGTTCTGCAGCGTTTTTGGCAAGGCTCGCCATGTCGATGCCTACTTTGGGCGAGGTAAAGGTTCCGCCGATGGTCATGTCTACGGTTCCCAGTTTCGAGCCGATACCTCCTGAAGGCAAGGTTATCTTGCCGGTGTAGTCGATGGTCTGGTCCAGTCCGGTAGAGCCGGAAAGGTTCATGGTATAATCACCCAGTTTTAAATCGAATGGCTGGGTGGTGACTCTTCCGTCGGCTATCTCGAAATCGAGGTTCAGGTCTTTCACTTGGATATCTTTCATCGAGGGTTTCTTTACGATGTCGGCTACCTGGTTGATAAATTTCACATCGCTCAGGCTCAGGTCTTTGGTCGACAGGCTTCCGCTGCCTTGTACTTGTTGCATGACCGGACTCATTTTCTCATCAAGTGGCGTGTTTATTTTCAAGTTGCCCGAGAAGTTGCCTTTCAGTCCGGAAAAGATAGGTGCCAGTTGTTGTACCAGTCCCAGTTCTTCGTATGCTTGGGCGAATCCGATGCCTTTCATGTCGAATCCGGCGTTCAGGTGCGGTTGTACTCCTTTGGGGGCTGAGTAGGCACCGTTTGCCGTAATGCTTCCTCCCATGGTGTTGAAAGAAAGGTTACGCATGTCGACGGTACCGTTTTTTACGGTCAGTACACCGCTTACCGTTTCCAGTTTCATCTTGTCGAACAAAACTTCTTTCAGGTTTGCCTGCATGGTGAAGTCGATGTTTTCCGGAATACGGATAACACCGGCTTCCGAAGAGGAAACGGTTGTGCTATCATGGGTTTCCGGGGCCTGTACGGTTGTTGTATCGCTGCTGATGAAGTCGTTTACATGAATGTGGTTGCTGCTGATGTTGAGGTTTCCTTTCAATGTGGAGCCTTTCAATGCATATCCCAGGTAGTTTTCGAAGCGGCTGTCTACGGTCAGGTCGTTCTGTCCGATGTTGATGGTCGTTTCGCTCAGTTGCAGGTAGCGAGGCGAGAAGCTGAAGGTAGAACGTTGGATGTCAATGGCCGGCATATCCTGTAGGTTCAGCTTCATGTTGTTCAGCCGGATGCTGCCTGCCGCTTTCATCTGGCCGTATTGTTCTTTTTCGATGTACGAAAGTTTTCCGGCAAGGTTCATGTCGGCTTGAATGGTGCCGTTCAGGGTCATATCTTCCAGTGGATAGACTTCCTTTATCTTGCCCAGGTCGAGTGTCCCTTGGGCTGAGGCTTGCAGGTCTGGGTCGCTCATCGGTGTTTTTACCGAGGCTTTCAGGCTGAACGGATTACCAGCCAATACGAAATCGAAGGGGCTGACTGTTATTTCCGTTGCATCGATGTTTCCCCCTGCATTCTTCACATTGGCGGCGATGTTTATGTTTTCCACACCGGCAGGCAGGGAAGGATAGCGGAACATTCCGTCTTTTACGTCCAGCGCGACTTCAAACTGCGGTACTTGGTCTTGTCCCAGGATACCTTTGGCAAATGCCGTAAGACTTGCTTTGCCGTCCGTTTTCAGGTCTTGGAAGTCTTTGGCATAGATGGCAGGGATAAGCGAAAGCAGTTCCTTGAATCCCACTTCGTTTGTATTCAGTTTCATGTCCATGCCGATACCGTTCTTTTGCATGGCTGCCCATCCGTCAATGTTTACTTGAATGGCGTTCAGGCTGATGGTATTGTCTTTCAGCGTATACTTGTTGTTGGCAAAATCGGCATCTACATTCATATCGGCTTCCAGCCGTGCTTTGTTCAGGAAGGGGATGCCTCCGGTGCGGTAGGTGAGCGAAGGAGTTTCCATACTCAGGTCTACCGTGGTACGTTCGCTACCGAAATCGCCCGAACATGTGGCATTCAGGTGGTTGATGGCTGCATACATGCCTCCCTGCCGGTCATCGTAGCTTACGGAAAGGTCTTTTATCGAAAGTTTTTGCAGCTTGATGCGTATCGGTGCGCTTTCGGTTGGGGTTTCTTCCGTATCGGTTGTGTCGGCAGATGGCTTCATTACGTCCCAGTTGGGGTGTCCGTTCTCCAGGACGATGGCTTTCACTTTGGTATCTTCGATGATGATTTTGGATATATCGTATCCGCTGTTTCCGAAGAGTGAAAACAGGTTGACGGCTGCGGTCAGCTCGCCCGCCTGAATCAGCGTATCGTTTTGAAATTCGCCCGCTCCTTTCAGCCAGAAGTCTTCCAGGGTGATTGAAGCCGACGGGAAATTGCGTATCAGACTGATGTCCAATGCACTGAAGTCGAATTGTGCATTCAGCATTTTGTTGCCTTCTTGCTTGACAAGTTTTTCTATTTTTCCTTGAAAAGCAAATGGAAGAACCAAAATCAGAATCAGGAGCACGCCTAGTGTGATGCCTGCGATTTTCAATACTTTTTTCATAATAGCCTCCTTTATTATATATTAAAATAGAGCTTGGTTGAAAAATCAAAGGCAAGTTATCAAGAAAAATTCGAATTTGCAAGTAAAGAAAACGTAAAAATAGGGGCAAAAGTATGTGAATTGTTAATCGAATGAATAATTTTTCTACCTTTGTGTGACAATTCATAAAAAAAGACAAGCGATATGAAAATAGGAGATAAAGTACGTTTCCTGAGCGAAGTAGGAGGCGGAATCGTGAAAGGTTTTCAAGGTAAAGACATAGCCTTGGTAGAGGATGAAGACGGATTCGAGATACCGATGCTGGTAAAAGAATGCGTGGTGATACAGACTGATGATTATAATATCCCGTTGAAGACCGGTAAGAAGCAGGGAGCTCCGGAGGTGGAAGAGGAGCCTGAAGAAGAGGAAAAACCCATTACTTACCGGGCACCTGAAATAAAAGGGAATGATGTGCTGAATGTATATCTGGCATACGTGCCACAGGATGTAAAAGCAATCTCGGCAACGGCCTTTGATGCCTATCTGGTAAACGACAGCAATTATTTCATCGATTACCTGTATCTGTCCGCCGAAGGCAAGAGCTGGACGTTACGAAGCCGGGGTACGGTGGCTCCCAATATGAAACAGCATCTGGAAGAATTTGATAAGTCTGCACTGAACGGCATGGAGCATGTGGCTGTACAGTTGTTGGCATATAAAGACGACCGTACTTTCCTGCTGAAAAATGCCGTATCGATGGAGTTGCGTGTCGATACCGTGAAATTCTACAAGCTTCATACATTCCAGCAGACCGATTTTTTTGCCGAACCGGCCTTGATGTATGATGTCGTGCGTGATGATGAATCCGTAAAGCAGGTCTTTGTTTCGGCCGATGACATCCGGGAAGCTTTGTTGCAGAAAACCGTGCCCGACCAGCCAAAGGTACCGAAAAAGCACCAGCCCAAGGTGAAGAACGACATTGTGGAAGTTGACTTGCATATCCATGAGTTGCTGGATGATACGAACGGAATGAGCAATAGCGAGATGCTGAACTACCAGTTGGATGTGTTTCACAAGACACTGAACGAATACAAGAACAAGAAAGGGCAGCGCATCGTCTTTATCCACGGTAAAGGAGATGGCGTGTTGCGCCGTGCCATCTTGGATGAGTTGAAGCGCAAATATAAGAACTACTCCAGCCAGGACGCTTCGTTCCGCGAATACGGATTCGGGGCAACGATGGTGACCATTCATTAACAAGTAATATAAAAGCTAGCATGAGAAACAACATTTTTCGACAAGCTTTCTTTGCCTGCTGCCTGTGTGGCGGCATGGCATTGCAGGCTCAGGCTCCTCATCCCGAACGCATTTACCTGTCGGGGACAGGAGTTGATGATACCCGTACGTGGGAATTCTTTTGTTCAGAAGGACAGAATTCGGGGAAATGGAAACCGATTGAAGTGCCTTCGTGTTGGGAATTACAGGGTTTTGGCAACTATACTTACGGACGTTTTTATACCATCAAGGGTGCTAAGCCTAGTGAGGAGACCGGTACTTACCGTTATCAGTTCAAGGCGCCGAAGTGGAAAGAAGGCGAACGGGTCAAACTGTTTTTTGATGGGGTGATGACCGATGCCGAGGTGAAAATCAACGGTCAGTCTGCCGGGGACATCCACCAAGGAGCTTTCTATCGGTTCAGCTATGATATAACCGGACTTCTGAAACCGGGCAAAAAGAATACCCTGGAAGTCAAGGTGGCGAAAGAATCGGCGGACAAGTCGGTCAATGCAGCCGAACGCCGTGCCGACTGGTGGCTGTACGGAGGCATTTACCGTCCGGTATGGCTGGAAGTTCTGCCTGCCGTGTCGGTCGACCATTATGTCTTGGATGCACAGGCCGACGGAACTTTCCGGGCTTCGTTGCGGATGAGTGCCGATGCTTCAGGTTACGAATGGACCGTTTCTATGCGGGGATTGAAAGATGGGAAGCCCTTGTTGACGGCCGATGGAAAAGAACAGCTTACGTTCCGCATTTCCGGTGCAGGCACCGAGCAGCAGGTGGAAGGTGCGTGGGCAAATGTTAAGACGTGGTCTACCGAGGCACCTAATCTTTACGTGGCACACATGGAACTGAAAGACCCTGCCGGCAAAGTGGTGCAGACACGCGAGGAGCGTGTAGGTTTCCGTACCGTAGAGTTTTTTCCACAAGACGGGCTTTACCTGAACGGTACGCGGCTGGTAGTGAAAGGTGTCAACCGTCATTCGTTTTCGGTAGACGGCGGACGTACCACCAGTGCCGATATGAGCCGTCAGGATGCTTTGTTGATTAAGGAGATGAACATGAATGCCGTGCGTTCGCACTATCCGCCCGATGAACACTTCCTGGATATGTGTGATTCGCTTGGATTGGTCTACATTGACGAGCTTTCCGGCTGGCACGGGCATTATGATACGAAAATCGGTGCCAAACTGATAAAGGAAATGGTAGAACGCGATGTGAATCATCCTTCCATCGTTATATGGAGCAACGGTAATGAGGGCGGATGGAACGTGAACAATGATGGTGAGTTTGCCAAGCACGACCCCTTCCAGAAGCGTCACGTCATTCATCCGTGGGCAGACTTCAACGATTTGGATACGCACCATTATCCGGCTTACCTGACCGGAGTAGGACGCTTTACCAACGGTTATAAAGTGTTTATGCCCACCGAGTTCATGCATGCCATGTACGACCAGGGAGGTGGGGCTGGCTTGCGTGACTTTTGGGACCGCTGGTGCACCAATCCGTTGTTTGCCGGAGGTTTTATCTGGGTGTTCAGTGATGAGGCTCCCAAGCGCACCGATAAGGGTGGCATTCTGGATTCGGATGGCTCCAATGCGCCGGATGGTATTGTGGGACCGCGCCGTGAGAAAGAAGGAAGCTTTTATGCTATCCGGGCACAATGGTCTCCCATTCAGTTGAAACCGCTGATGATTACGCCGCATTTCGACGGGTCGTTTTTCCTGACCAACGAATACACCTATACCAATCTGAAGGAATGCCGGATGACATACAGTGTGCTGGCTTGTCCTACTCCTTTGCAGGGAGGTGGGGCTTCCGTTGTGCTGGCAAGTGGTGATGTACAGCTTCCTTCACTCAATCCCGGCGAAACAGGTAAGGCACGCTTTGCGCTTCCCGATGCTTTTCGTGAAGGAGATGTCCTGAAGCTGGAGGCTTTTGATAAGGACGGACATAGCATGTGTACCTGGACTTATCCCATTCATTTTGCAAAACCCTATTTCGAGCGTCACCTTGCTTCTACACCGATGACCTTGCAAGCCGTTCGCCCTGCCGAGGCGGTGAAAGAAGATAATGCGTTTACTTTGCGGAGCGAGCAGGTAAGCGTCACCTTCGATGCTGCGACGGGTATGATTACCCGTGTGCTTTCGGGCGATAAGGAGATACCTTTCAAAGACGGTCCGGTAGCAGTGGGTATGAAGATGCGTTTCGAGGCGGCGGAGAGCTATGTGCGCCGTGCCGCCGATGGTGCCGTGTTCTGTGCCAAGTATAAAGGTGGTGTAGATTCTATCGTATGGCGCCTCACCGACCAGGGTTTGCTTTATATGGATGCTATCCTGCTGAACCGTGCTTCGGGAGGAGGTGGTTTCGATGATGCCTTTATGGATACCAAAGTGTACAATCTGGGCTTGACCTTCTCTTACCCTGAGACGCAATGTACAGGCATGAAATGGATGGGACGTGGCCCGTACCGCGTATGGAAGAACCGCATACCGGGCACCAATTACGACATCTGGCACAAGGATTACAACAATACCGTGACCGGCGAGAGTTATGAAAACCTGGTTTATCCGGAGTTTAAGGGATTCCATGCCAATATGTATTGGGCAACGCTGGAGAGCGATACGACACCGTTTACGGTCTATTCGCGTAACGATGGTATTTTCTACCGCATCTTTACGCCGGCAGAAGCAGGCAGGAAAAAGAAGATTATGCCTGCTTTCCCTGAAGGTGATATTTCGTTCTTGCTGGATATTCCGGCAATATGGTCGTTCAAGCCTATCGAACAGCAGGGACCGAACAGCCAGCCGGGCAATATCCGCATCAAGAGTGGAGACGAAGGCTTGCACTTGAACCTGATGTTCGATTTCAGAAAATAAAACGCTTTTGCCAAGAACTGCTGCCGGATAAATCAGCATGGCACGCAGGTTAATACACGGATGACACGGCATTTGCCTGTGTCATCCGTGTGCTGTAATCGGCTCCCTTCAACGGATTGGTTTGTTCCGTTGCGCAACACATGCCCTTTCATCGCTGGTTTCAGTGCACTGAAACTTTTGTTTCATTGCAATAAAACTAGCTGAGATAATGTTTGCGTGTCCGGACGCATATAGTTGGTTGGATTTTTGCAGACGATATTCCTTACGCAAGCAGACGGGAGAAGGGTGCCTATGGGCTTTTTCTTCCGTTTTTTGTTTATTTTAATGGATACTGATGCAGGAGTTTGGGAAATATTTCGTTACTTTAGAAAAACCAAACGAAAACCATATGGAGACGAACAGACTATTGCAGGTGCTGATGGTGATATTTATCGGCATGCTGCCCTTTCCGGTGCTGGCACAGAGCTACGACCAGCTATGGAAAGAAGTGGAAATGTATCAGAAGAAAGACCTGCCTAAGTCGGTCATCGCTACGGCAGGGAAGATTTATGCAAAAGCGAAAGCAGAACGCAACCTGCCTCAGCTGATGAAGGCGCACTTGGTGCGGGCTTCCCAGCAGGTTTCGCTTACGCCCGATAGCGCCGAAGTGGAATATGCGGCGTTGAGGCAATGGGCGGAGGAGGAAAAAGATACCGTAGGGCGTGCCGTGTTGCATAGCATTGTGGGCTCTTGGATGATGGCAAACGAACCGGACAGCATGGAGGCGGCTATCGCTTATTTCCGTGCTTCGGTGGCTCCCAAGGAGGTGCTGGGACGCACTTCAGCCAAAGAGTTCCGCCCGATGACCGAATCGGGCAAGCAAAGCGAACGGTATTTCAATGACAATATGCTGGACTTGCTCACCCGTACGGCTATCCAGCAGATGTCCACCCTGTATAGTCCGGCGCACCTGCCCAAGGCGAAAGCGTGCATGGAACTGTATGACGGGCTGATAGATTATTATAAGCAAGCACAGAACCGGGAGGCTGCCCTGCTCACCGAAGTGGCGAAACTCTGGTTCCAGAAACGGAGGATGGACAATTTTAAACCGTACCGCCTCACGGATGATGAGCTTATTGCCAGCCTGCACGGGTTGATTGACACGTATGCCGGCCAGCCTGCATGTGCGGATGCATACGTGAAGCTGGTGGTGGCTTACCGCGATGCCAACCGCTTGAAAGAAGCTGTGGAGACGGCTCGCGAAGGGCTGGCGAAGTACTCCAAGGGCGAATGGGCAAAGGACTTGCAGGGGCAGATAGACTACATCACCCGTCCGATGCTGAACGTGGATATCCCTTTCCTTTATCCGAACTACGAAACCGATGCGAACGTGACGTATGCCAATATCGAAGGCGTTACGCTCGAACTCTATCGCCTGAACCTTGCACCCACGGCGGCACAGCTCCAGTTCCGCGAAGAGACCGACCGCGATGCCTTGCTCAAGCAATACGGGACGAAGGTTTCCAGCCGCTTCTATGCCCTCCGCGCCACGGAGGATTACCAGCGGCGCGATACCGTGTTGCGCTATACATTGCCCGGCGAGGGCATCTATATGCTGAAGCAAATCCCGAAAGGAGTGGAAAAAGGCATCGCTTCGGCGGTGATGTTTGTCTCGCCCTACCAAGCCATCGAGCTACCGGTACAGGGCAGGCAACATGAGTTTATAGCCGTAGACCGCCTGACAGGACGTCCTGTTCCGGGTGCGGAGATAGTGACCTACCAGCTGAATATCTACGATGCGAAGGTAGACTATGCCTTGTGGAACGTGCACCGGACGGATGCGCAGGGACGGACGGCGTTTGAAGTGCCGAAACGGACCGGCGCTTATTACAATGTGCGTACGCCCGGGCACGACTTTATGGCTATCACCCGGTTGAGCACAAACAATGGTATAGTGGATGTGGCTTCGGAAGGGTGGAAGAAACAAGCCGACCTGTTTACCGACCGTTCGTTGTACCGTCCCGGACAGACGGTTTATGTATCGGGTGTGGTATACGGGCAGGAGGGAGACTCCATCCATGTGGCTTCGTATGCCAAGGATAAACTGAAGCTTTACAGAGGCTCTCAGAATGTGGGCGAAGCCGATGTATGTACCGATGAGTTCGGGGTTTTCTCGCACGAGTTTGCCTTGCCCGATAATTTGCTTCCGGGCCAGTATTACCTGTCAGGTTATGACCGGTCGGTGGTGATTCAGGTAGACGAGTACAAACGGCCTACTTTCGAGGTGCGGTTCGACCCTTACAAGGAAGCCTATACGATGGGCGATTCGGTGCGGGTATCGGCTGAGGCAAAGACGTATGCCGGTGCTCCGGTGCGCAATGCCCGGGTGAAATACCGTGTTGTCCGTACCGAAATGTCGTGGTTCCGCTGGCAAGGAGCAACGGAAGAATTGCTTTCGGGCGAAACGCAGACCGATGCCGATGGCAAGTTTTATATCTGTGCCAGGCTGACAGAACCCGATTACGAGGCGGAGCATACCTATTATATTTATAAGGTATCGGCGGATGTGACCGACGGTGCCGGCGAGACCCGTCAGGGCGAACTGGCTTTGCCTGCCGGCGAGCAGACCCTCGGCTTGCAACTGAAGGGATTGAACGCAAATGTGATGCGTGAAAAGCAGGAACGCATCCAGGTGCAGGCGATGAACCTGAACGGACAGCCCGTGCAGGTGGAAGTGGCATACAAGGTATATGCCTTGGACAAGGAGGGCAAGAAAGGTGCTTTGCGCTACGAGGGCAAGGCAGAGTCGATGCAATCGTTTGTGCCTTCGGGCGTGTGGGCATTGCCTTCGGGCAGGTATCGCATAGAGGTTTCGGCACAAGATGAAAAGGGCCGCCCTTGCACGGCAGAGCAGGACTTCGTGCTCTTCTCTAAGGCAGACCGCACCTCGCCGGTAGAAGAAACCGCCTGGTTCTATCAGGACGGCGATAGCTTCGGAAGCCAGGAGCCGCCCACGTTCTATATCGGCACGAACGAAGAAGGGGTATGCCTCTTCATCGATGTATACGATGCGCAACGGCGTATCGAATCCCGGCAAGTGACGCTGGATAGGGAACTCAAGGCGTTCAGTTTCCCTTATCGTGAAGCGTATGGCGATGCGGTGACCGTAGCATTCACCTTTATGCGCAAAGGAAACCTGTATACCAACCAGTCGCTCCTGACTCGTCCCGTGCCCGATAAGCGGTTGGTGATGAAATGGGAAACGTTCCGCGACCGCCTGCAACCGGGCGGACAAGAGACTTGGACGCTGCACATCACCCGTCCTTCGGGGATGCCGGCGGAAGCCAACCTGATGGCTACACTCTACGATGCTTCTTTGGACGTGTTGCGCAAGCACGACTGGCGTTTCGGGCTTTCGTTCCCGCGCCGGGCGATGTACGTGCGTGCCGATTTCGCTTCGGCATTCCAGCGGGTACACATGTATGGCAATTTCCCGATAACTTACCCCGGCGAAGGTTTCGACTTGCTTTATGGCGAGTATAGCAGGCTTTATTCGATACGGTTAGGAGGCTTTCGGATAAGGGGAATCATGATGAGCCGTGCCAATATGGTACAGGAAGAAATGGTAGAAGTGAAACAACTGAGCGCATTGGAAGGCGCAGTTGCGGCGGATATGGCTGCACCGGCTCCCGGTTTCCAAATGAAGAAAGGGGATGCAGGTGGAGGTGAAATACAAATCAGCATCGCCGATGTGAAGGGTGTAGGAAGTGCGGAGGCAGAACAAATGCCGATGCCTGCCTTGCGCGAGAATTTTGCCGAGACGGCTTTCTTCTATCCCAACCTGCGCACCGATTCGTTGGGCAATGTGAGCGTCTCCTTTACCGTGCCCGATGCCCTGACCCAATGGCGTTTCTTGGGCTTTGCCCATACGCGGGCTATGGATTATGGTTTGTTGGTTGATACGGTACAGACCTCGAAACCCTTTATGGTGCAGCCCAACTTGCCGCGCTTTATCCGGAGGGGAGACCGTGCGGTGATAGCGGCTTCTTTGGTTAACTTATCCATGGAAACCGTATCCGGAATCGCCCACATTGAATGGTCGGATCCGGTTACAGGAAAGGTCGTGGCACACGATAAGCAATCGTTCTCGGTAAGTGAAGGCGAGACGGGAACGGTGCATTTCACTTTCGAAGTGCCCGAAACCTATGATGTGCTGGTTTGCAAAATCGTAGCGGAAGCCGGTGAATATAGCGACGGGGAACAACATTATTTGCCTATACTGACCGATAAGCAATGGATGACCGAAACCGTACCTGTACAACTGGACGGAACCGAAACAAAATCGGTAGCTGCCGAGGAATTGTTCAACAAGCAGAGCAAGACCGCTACAGAGAAACGCCTGACGGTAGAGATGACCGCCAATCCGGACTGGTATGCCGTACAGGCACTTCCGGTGATGGGAAATCCTTCGGAAGAAGACGCCTTGTCGTGGGCTTCGGCATATTATGCCAATGCATTGGCTGCGCACATCGTCCGTTCGAATCCGCGCATCGAAGAAGTGTTCCGTACGTGGAAAGCTGAAGGAGCAGGGAAGGAAACCTTGCTCAGCAACCTGGAACGCAACCAGGACCTGAAGAACCTTTTGCTTGCCGAGACACCGTGGGTTGCCGAGGCGACAGATGAAGCGGAACAGAAACGCCGCGTTGCCTTGCTTTTCGACCTGAATACGATGTCGAACCGCCAGCAGACAGCTATCGGTAAACTGGAAGCCTTGCAACTGCCTGACGGTTCGTGGAGCTGGTACAAAGGAATGACAGGAAGCCGTTATATTACCACCCAAATCGTCGAGATGCTGGCACGCCTGCAAGCCATGCAGGTGAAGCTGGACCAAGGCGTGGGCAACATGTATGTGCGTGCTGTCGACTACTTGAAAAAAGAGGCGCAGAAAGAATACGAACGGATGAAACGGCACGAAGCGGAGAATGAGTTGACTGTATGGCCTGACGGGCAGATTGTACATTATCTGTATATATGTGCTATTGACAAGCTGGCGGCAAATCATGCCGACGGACAGGTGAATGATTATTTCATTGCGAAACTGGAAAACCGTTCGGCAGACTATTCCATCTGTGAGAAAGCAATGATTGCCCTGGTGATGCAGGGGGCAGGCAAGTCTGGTCAGGCATCCGAATTGGTACAGTCCATTAAGGAATATCTGGTAGGCACCGAAGAAATGGGCTTGTATTTCGATACGCCGAAAGCTGCCTATTCGTGGCGAAGCTATAAGATTCCGGCTCAAGTGGCGGCAATGGAAGCCATCTACCGCATTGCGCCGGACACCAGTATGCTGAACGGCATGAAGCAATGGCTCTTGAAGCAGAAGCAGGTGCAGGTGTGGGAAAGTTCCGTTTCGACTGCTGATGCCGTATATGCTTTCTTGTGTATGGGAAGCGATACGCTGAGTGAAGGCGGAAGCATGGAAGCTGCGGTAGGCAAGACTATCTGGCAGACTCCGCAAGATGCCTTGGGCTATGCACGGAAGACCTTTACCGGAACCGATGCCGAGGCAGATGACATCCGTATCAGCCGTACCGGTGAAGGACTGGGATGGGGAGCCGTTTATGCCCAATACCTGGAGGATATGGACAAGGTATTGCCTTCGAAAGGAACCGGTCTGCAAATCGAACGTACGCTTTATCGTGACGGAAAAGCCCTTTCGCGCAATGCCGAGTTGCATGTAGGCGATAAGGTGACGGTGCGTCTGACTGTTTCGGCAGACCGCGATATGGACTTCGTTCAGGTGAAAGACGAGCGTGCCGCCTGTATGGAGCCCGAGCAGCAGCTCTCCGGATATAGCTGGAGCGGAGGTATCGGTTATTATTTGGTAAGCCGTGATGCTTCTACTTCGTTCTTTATCGACCGGATGCAGAAGGGCACCTACCAGTTGGAATATACCGTCTATATCGACCGTGCCGGAACGTATCAGGCAGGAAGTGCTACGGTGCAGTCGGCATACGCTCCCGAGTATAGCGGCTATACCGCAGGCGAGACCTTGACGGTGAAGTAAAAGGATGAGATAAAGGAAACGCAGAACAACGCGGATTTTCGCAGATTGATAAATTCAGAAGCTGTTTTGAATTTATCGTGCGATGATTTGGGATGAGTTTTTGAGGCATTTTCGCTTCTGTGATGAGGAAGATAGCGGGCTATCTGACGAAGAACAGGAGCGGAA
>NZ_NFJG01000106.1:0-16241 GCF_002159755.1 Bacteroides sp. An269 | reverse complement strand
CTAAAAAATGCGCTGATTTCTGAAAGAAAGTCTGTAACTTTGTGCAAGGGCATAGGGCTGAGTAATGTTTTGATTTGCAACTATAAAATTACTCATTTTCTGCGATATGTGGAAATCCCTGTGCCTCTTTTATATCCCAAGAAGAAGGTTATCTATTAACTTGCGAAACTTGAATAAGATTATATTTATCATAATTCGAGTGTTTTTTAAGAGAGTGGAGAGCTTTTGGTTGCTCCCCAACTCTCGGTTGGTAATAATGCCTATCTAATCAATCCTCTTTCTCGCAAATAGCTTGTGATTTCCTCGTCACGCTCCATAAAGAAAAGGATAGTTCCGTAACGGAAGTTGGCTACTCCCGTAAGTTTGCCTGTCCTGTCCCGAAATTCAGGGGTAAACTGAATGTTTCCTATTCCGTTTTCCACAAACAGTTTCAACATATCCTTGCGGAACTTGTTAGCGTCTGTTTCTTCGGACTTGGCTACCGCATCGGGCTTCACGTTGAAGTCCTCGGTTTCACCTTTCAATAGATAGTTCATCACCCATGCAAATGCTTCTTGGTTGATTTGATAGGCAAAGTTCTTGGTTGTCTTGCTTTCCACTCTAATTGCTTCATAGCCGTATCGGTCTATGGTGAAGTAGAGGGATAATCTTTCATTGCGATTCATCATCGCTTTTAACTCGGTGTGAGCTGCCGTATTATTATATGACTGCTCAACTTGTAGCATAATGCCAGCAAATGTAAAACTCATGTTGTTCAATTTTGTACTTTTAACTCTTGCGACCTACCCACTTAAAGCTATGCTGCATCTCGCTTTTCGTATCGGATTGCGTTGCAAAGGTCGGTATTATTCTTGGGGAACATTGGTAAGTAATTAAAGCTGTTTTTAGAGAGTTTTTTACTAAACAAAAAGGGTGTGTCTATTCGGACACACCCTCTAAAAATCATATCGAATGAAAAGGCTTGCTAATAATATCTTGATGAATCTGTATTATTGGGAGAGGTCTTATATTGCTTTGCTTTGATTATATCGTCAATCGAATCATATTGCATGAGATAATTTTTTAACGACACGCGAATTCTCTCCCCATCCATATAATCCAAAAAGCTTTCTTTTTCCTTGTACTCAATTAAATTGAGCCTGTTCAACAAGTCTGCGATAATCCTGCCTTGTTTTTTGGTTACAGATTTTTCAGTCTTGGACTTGCAGTTAGGTATATCTTGCAGCAAGTGATAAGTTCCCCACATAAATCTTATTGCGTTCACATTCATTTTAGCCCCAACAGTTTTTCCATAAATGGCATATAATTCCTGCTCGGCTTCTTTTACGCTTTTTACACCAAGATATTTTTCAAGATAACGGTCAAGTGCTTCCTGAAACCACGGTGTCTGCTCGTCTATCTTTATAGGGCTTAAATCACCAAATGATATTCTGCATTGTTTGTGGTATTTCTTGACTTTATCATTCAGACTATCGTTGTGGTGCAAGCCTATGTATAGTTTCAACATATCAGGACGGATGGCATGGATGTATTCTTGATATTCGTAATTCATATCTTCCAGTGTGGATTCCGTTGTTTCCAATTTATTTCTCATTAATAGGGCACAGGCATAGAGCAAGACTTGGTAAACTTCGTCTTTCTCTGTAATTTCAAGTTGGTTTTTCTCGCAGAAATCCTCTATGGTAAGCAAATAGGTATCTGTTGATATTCTCATAAGCAATTCTTCTTTTGCTAACGCTTCAAAATGCGCTTCTGCGTAAGCATTGACATCATAATGCCCTTTTTCATTCATGTATCTTTCTTTGGGAAGATTCATCTAACTTTATGCTTGCATAGTTACCAAAAAGTTCTTGTATGTACGGATTGTTTCTATCTATTCCAAACCATTTCTTTAATCGAGGTTCAAGACGTATGAATTCCTCCATTGTGAACAGTAGTCTTAAATAATCTCTTTCCATATTTTATGTTATTCATTATAGGGGCAAAGTTACAAATAATCCCGCCTATCGTTCTGATAAACAGGATTATTTTTATTAAAGTAGTGATTTCATCGCTTCATCAATCTGCTCATTGTCAAAGCTGTCAAGATAGATTTGCGTCACTCTTTCAGAACTATTTACCAAACACATATCTCACCACCTTATCATTAGCTTTATTCTCATTCACAAAATCACGCTCTATATAAATATCGGTCACTTTCATAGAATCGTCAATGTGGTTCAAAGCTGCATGAACTACATATTTATCAATGCCAACTTTGTTCAAGGCAATGGTAGCCCAGCTATGCCTTGCAGCATAATATTCCAAATCATCCACTTCTAATATAGCACCAATCTCTTTTAGTCCATAGTTGATAGCTTTGTTGAAGCCTTTTTCATCTGCATAGTATTGATAGAAGTTGAATAACCGCTTACCTGTCTTGTCTTTGTACTTCTCTATTAAAGGCAAAATTATTTGAGGAACATCTACTACCATCTTCGCATTATCCAATCTGCGGTCTTTCGTTTTGGTTCTATAATAGGTGATAGTGTTATTCTTCATTTCTGTGGCATTATAGAGGTCTGCTGAATTGATACCCATTAAACAAAATGAGAGAATAAAGCAATCTTTCGCCAGATTATAGTGGCAAGTGGCTTTATAGCCTTTCTTCATGTCTTTATAAGGCAACTTCCATATCTTCTTTATGATGTCTGTGGATATGGCTCTTTTGCGTGTGGCTTCTTGTTTGGGTATGGCAAAGTCCTCAAAAGGTGAGTGGGGTATCAGAATCAGGTTCTTGTCTTTTTTGTTGTACTTCTTTTTAGCTTCATTAAATAGTTTCTTTATGCTCACCAAATAAAGGGACAAAGAACGGTTAGAGGGAACACGCTTACCTTGTGCTATCAGCTTCTTAGTTCTTGCTTCACGTTCTTTATTTAGAAACGCTTTGAAATTCTCCAAGAAATCAAGGGTTATCAGATTCACGTCCAATTCTTCTTTACCAATGAAGCGGATTAGCGCATTAAGGGCAGAAGTGTAATTGGGTGCTCCTTTGATAGTGGTTGAGGCTATCCATTCACGGCTGAAC
This sequence comes from Bacteroides sp. An269, assembly GCF_002159755.1. Classification (NCBI taxonomy): domain Bacteria; kingdom Pseudomonadati; phylum Bacteroidota; class Bacteroidia; order Bacteroidales; family Bacteroidaceae; genus Bacteroides; species Bacteroides sp. An269. Next base: position 13,174 of record NZ_NFJG01000106.1, on the reverse strand, counting down.
TTTATAAAGTCAATAGTTTGCTGCTTCTGACGTTCACCGTCCAAATAGTCCATTACTTCATCAAGTGTATAATGGTTTAGTTCAATTTGTAGCTTGGCACACTTCTCCTGATAACTGCGAATCAGGCTATCCACTTCTTGCCTGATAGATGATGTCTGTTTGATTTTCAAGTCTTTAGTTAAGTCTTTGTTGGTGACAAACAAACTCGTTGACAAACGCTTTACTTTCCGGTCAAGGGTAAACCGTAGCTTGACATTGTACGTTCCATCCAACTTCTGTTCTTGCTTCTTGATTTCTGCTTTGATAGTCAGCATCTTGCACATCTTTTAATTAGTCAACAATTAGTCAACAAATGATGTGAAAGGCACAGATAACTGTATGTTTAAGATTGCCACAGGAGCATAAAGAGGGCAAAAAGAAAAGCGTTAACTGCTTGATTTCGTGCAATTAACGCTTTGTTTTCGAGTGGACCAGCCAGGGCTTGAACCTGGGACCTCCAGATTATGAGTCTGTTGCTCTAACCAACTGAGCTACAAGTCCTATTAGAAGTATCCCTTAAAAACTGGTGCAAAAGTAATTGTTTTGACTGACTTTTGCAATACTTAAGCGGTTTTTTTGCAAAAAAAAACTAATCACGAGCAATGCTTCCAATATATATTGTATTTTTGCGGCACTTAAATTAACTAATAAACAGGCATTATGTCACAAAAAACTAATGAACCGCACCTGACTGGATTGTCTGATCAGGAAGTTCTCTCCAGTCGTGAGAAGTATGGAGTCAATCTTCTGACTCCTCCCAAACGACCATCTATGTGGAAACTGTATCTGGAAAAATTCCAAGACCCTGTTATCCGGGTGTTGTTGGTCGCTGCAGTCTTTTCACTTATCATTTCTATTATTGAGAATGAATATGCCGAAACCATTGGCATTTTCTTTGCTATCTTTTTGGCTACAGGCATCGGATTCTATTTCGAATACGATGCAAACAAAAAGTTCGACTTGCTGAATGCAGTGGGCGAAGAAACTCCTGTTACGGTTATCCGAAACGAGAAGGTACACGAGATTCCCCGCAAAGATGTGGTGGTAGGTGATATCGTCATTCTGAACACGGGTGAAGAAGTGCCAGCCGACGGTATCTTGCTGGAAGCCGTATCGCTTCAAGTGAATGAATCGAGTCTGACAGGAGAATTGATGGTAAACAAGACTACCGTGGAAGCTGACTTTGACGAAGAAGCTACTTATCCTTCGAACAGCGTGATGCGCGGTACAACCATTACTGACGGGCATGGAATGATGCGAGTAGAACGTGTGGGCGATGCTACTGAAATCGGTAAAGTAGCGCGCCAGGCTACGGAGCAAAGCCAGGAACAGACTCCGCTGAATATTCAGTTGACCAAACTTGCCGACTTGATTGGGAAAATCGGATTTACGATTGCGGCACTTACCTTTATTATATTTACCTCGAAAGATCTGTATGCTTACCTGCAGGTGAATACAGTAAGCGACTGGCACCAGTGGCTCGATATCGCCCGCATTGTATTGAAATACTTCATGATGGCGGTTACCTTGATTGTCGTGGCTGTTCCCGAAGGCTTGCCGATGAGCGTTACGCTTAGTCTTGCCTTGAATATGCGCCGGATGCTGAAGACCAATAACCTGGTGCGGAAGATGCATGCTTGCGAAACAATGGGTGCCATCACCGTAATTTGTACGGATAAAACCGGTACACTGACACAGAATCTGATGCAGGTATATGACGCAAAACTGGATGAAAGCCAACCCGACCTGATAGCTGAAGGCATTGCAGCCAACTCTACCGCTTTCCTTGAAGAAAAAGCGGCAGGTGAAAAGCCGTCGGGTGTAGGAAATCCAACTGAAGTGGCACTGCTGCTTTGGCTCAACGGCAAGGGTAAGAATTATGAAACGCTGCGGGCAGGTGCTAAAGTGGTGAACCAACTTACGTTCTCCACCGAACGCAAGTATATGGCTACGCTGGTAGATTCGCCTATCCAGCAAAAGCGGATACTTTACGTGAAAGGTGCGCCCGAAATCGTGATGGGCAAATGCAACCTGGGCAAGGAACAGATTGCCGCCAACAACGAGCAGCTCTTAGCCTACCAGAACAAGGCGATGCGTACGCTGGGACTTGCCTACAAGGTGATTCCCGAAGGTGCTTCCACCGATTGCGCCGAACTGGTGAACGAGGGCGGATTGACCTTTTTGGGCATCTTTGCCATCAGTGACCCGATTCGTCCCGATGTGCCTGATGCCGTAAAGAAATGCCAGTCGGCAGGCATCAGCGTGAAGATTGTGACCGGCGATACACCGGGAACAGCTACCGAGATTGCCCGTCAGATAGGTTTGTGGAAACCCGAAGATACCGAACGCAACCGTATTACGGGTGTGGAGTTTGCCGCTTTGAGCGATGAAGAAGCACTCGACCGTGTGCTCGACCTGAAAGTGATGAGCCGTGCCCGCCCGATGGACAAGCAACGATTGGTGCAACTCCTGCAGCAGAAAGGTGCTGTAGTGGCTGTAACAGGCGACGGGACCAACGATGCCCCGGCATTGAACCACGCACAGGTAGGACTTTCGATGGGTACGGGTACATCGGTGGCTAAAGAGGCGAGCGACATCACCTTGCTCGATGATTCCTTCCATAGCATTGCCACCGCCGTGATGTGGGGACGCTCCTTGTATAAGAATATCCAGCGTTTCATCGTATTCCAGCTGACCATTAATGTAGTAGCTTTGCTGAGCGTATTGTTAGGCGCATTCTTCGGCACTTCCCTTCCGCTTACGGTGACGCAGATGCTTTGGGTGAACTTGATTATGGACACCTTCGCCGCCATGGCACTGGCATCTATTTCGCCCAGCATGGACGTGATGAACGAGAAACCTCGTAAACGTACCGACTTCATCATCACGCCGGCGATGCGCAACAACATCTTTGGCGTAGGGTTGGGATTCCTCGTCATCCTGATGGGTATGTTGGCTTATTTCAAGGGATTACCCGAAGGCTTGCTTCCCAACGGCGAAATGAACGTGCACTACCTTACCGTATTCTTCACGGTATTCGTCATGCTCCAGTTCTGGAATCTGTTCAATGCCAGCGTATTCGGAACCAACCATTCCATCTTCCGTGACGCCAGCCACGCATTGGGTATGCTGAGTGTGGCATTGATTATCCTGGTCGGACAGTTCATCATCGTCACCTTCGGCGGCAAAGTGTTCCGCACCGAACCGCTTCCGCTTATGGAATGGCTTTATATCATCGGCGGCACGTCGTTCGTATTATGGATTGGCGAAATTTGGCGAGGCATCAAGCGTTTGTCTAAGAACTGATAAGTAAGTGTGCAAAATTAAATGATATTACCAGAAACACAGATCTTCACGGATTTTCGCAGATTCTTTTAATTTACGATTTGACAATTTACTATCTACTATTTGAACTTTAAATCGTACTTCGTAAATCGAAAAATAGTAAATTAAAAGAATCCGCGAAAATCTGCGTTAATCTGCGTTTCTGAGCCGACCACATTATATAAACTAATTCTCAACACCTATTGGCGGAATTAATTTGAATTGATAATATGTTTGAAAAGTTGCGCATATCGCTGATTTTTATTAACTTAGTGTTGTTTAAATCATTAAGTTTAAATCATCGTATGCACAACTTATACACAAAATTCGTCAGAATACTTGAGATATGCAAGCAATTTTCTCATAATCTCGTCAATGCCCAAGGGAATATTGTCCGCCGTGGTCCTGTTCCTAGATTTTCAGACCTGGAAGTCGTGGCGTTGTCATTAGCGGCAGAATCAGAAAGCATAGACAGTGAAAACTGGCTTTTTGAGTACAAACTGCAGGAATACAAGGAAAAAATTCCAAATCTTATATCACGCAGACAATTCAATGACCGTAGGAAGAAAATGGCAGGGTTGTGTGAAACCATACGCAAGCGGATTGCCCTGAAAATTGACGGCGGTGAGGATTTCTTCGTTGTTGATTCCAAACCGATAGAAGTCTGTCACCCCGCAAGGGGAAAACGCTGCAAGATGGGCCGGTCGGGAGATTTTTCCAAAGCGCCTGACTTTGGCTATTGCGCTTCGCAAAACACATATTACTTTGGCTATAAGCTTCATGCAGTCTGTGGGTTAAGTGGAGTAATTCATTCCTATGACTTGTCAAAGGCGAGTGTACATGACCTCAATTACATGAAAGACGTGAAACTGGAATATCATGATTGCAGCATCTATGGAGACAAAGGCTATGTCGGGGCTGACGTACAGCTTGACCTCTTTGAAACTGCACATATCCGGTTGGAATGCCCCTACCGGCTGAACCAAAAGGATTGGAAACCGACTTTCATTCCCTTTGCAAAAGCGCGCAAGAGGATTGAAACGATATTTTCTCAATTGTCAGGCCAGTTCCTGGTCATCAGAAACTATGCTAAGATAACAAACGGTTTGTTTGCCAGAATCATTGGCAAAATTAGTGCGCTGACCGTGTTGCAATACGTCAACTATATTAATAACAAGCCTATTGGCAGAATTAAATACGCACTAAATTAATTCCGCCAACGGGTTCTCAACATCTACTTATGGAAATAATCAGTGCCGAAAGCCCATTTGTGTTTCCGCCTTGCGCAGCCACTATCGGGTGCTTCGACGGCGTGCATCGCGGACATCGATACTTGATAGAGCAAGTGCACCGCGAAGCCCAAGCCAGGGGATTGCAGAGCACGCTGGTTACTTTCCCTGTCCATCCCCGGCAGGTCATGCAAAGCGGTTATTGTCCGCAATGGCTCACTTGCCTTCCTCAGAAAAAAGATTTGTTACAGCAAGAGGATGCCGATTATTGCATCCTTTTGCCGTTTACGCACGAACTGTCACTGCTTTCGGCACGTCAGTTTATGGAACTGCTGCACGTCCGTTTCAACGTGCAGGCACTGGTTATCGGTTACGACCACCGCTTCGGGCACAACCGGAGCGAAGGGTTCGAGGACTATTGCCGCTATGGGAAAGAGTTGAGTATGGAGGTAATCCATGCCCAGGCGTTGGAAGAAGACGGCTTGTCTATCAGCTCCAGCCTCATCCGCAACCTATTGAAAGAAGGCGATGTGGCGCGTGCCAACCGCTATTTGGGCTATCGTTATTACCTGGACGGGCAGGTGGTAAGCGGCTATCAGGTGGGGCGCAAACTGGGCTTCCCTACCGCCAACCTCCAACCGTCCTGCCCCGACAAGCTGGTACCGAAAGAAGGAGTCTATGCCGTTTACGCGTATGTGGAGGGGAAACGCTACGCCGGCATGCTGAACATCGGCAGCCGCCCCACGATAGGCAACGGCACCGAGCGGAGTATCGAGGTGCACCTCATCGGCTTCGAAGGCAACCTGTACCAGCACGCTCTTCGGGTAGAGTTCATGCAATACATCCGTGAGGAACAGAAGTTCGAGGGCATCGAGGCATTGATAGCCCAGTTGAACCGGGACAAGGAAGAAATCGCCCGGTTTCTGAAATAATAGTCGAAACGGATATGCAGCTTTCCAGTTTCCTGCGAATAGCCCAGGCTTTGCAGATAGACTTCACTCCGGTCTTTATATGACAGAAGTGAACAGCATATCTCGCTTTTTTATGGAAATCACTGCTCCGTCCGACGCATCTCAGTCCTCCTAAAATCCTAATAAGGCAGGACTGCAGTCCTAATAGGGGTAGGACTGGAGTCCTAGGCTGTCAAGACAGCAGTCCTACTCTGCTAGGAGTGAGGACACAAGCAGATGTATATACACAATCATCTAAGGTGATATATTGTTGGCTGCCTTTTGCTTCGTAAAGATAGTTAGCATAATCGGCGGATTAGGCAACGGTTTGGCGGTCGGATTATCAGGCAAAAACAAATCCGCAGGAGCCGGAAACGGGGCTGCTGCGGATTCGGTTTAGAGTTCGAAGATAACATAGCAGGGCTTGCGGTCGATTGCGAAAAGAATCTTATACAATCCCTTTTTTACCGAAGAGGCGGAATAATTGTAGAGCGGAATTTCCGTCGTGTAATCCACTCCGGCGAAAAGATAAGAATCCCCCATAAGGATTTTGCGGAATGCTTCCCGCAGTTCGGGGGCAATCGTCTCCTCGGTGATGTCTTTCCATTGCCCGTCTTCGTAATAGTATAGCGCATATTCCTCTCGCCCGTGCGCCCATGGGTACACGGAACTCCGTGTCCAAATCACGTCATCAAGCGAATAGTTAAAGGTTACTTTCAGTACGACTTCGCACTTTACGTTCATCCCCTTCGGGAAACCGTATGCGCCGGGCTGCGGCACTTCTACCGTCTTCTTTTCTTCCGTCTCTTGTGCCTTGCCCCCGCAGCTGAGGAGGCAGAGGCACAAAAGTATTCCTAAGAGCCTGTTTTGAATTTCCACAAAAGGTTTTTCTTGGCCTGATGTATTCGTTTTCGTATATGCTTTGGGCGAGTTCTTTTAGTGTTGATAGGTTTCTTTCAGGAACTTGTCGAGTGCTGGACCTCGCATATTCACTTTATAGAAGCGGCCTTCCGGATCGAGTACGATGCAGGTCGGTACAGCAGTGATATTGTATTTCTTCACTGTGTTTCCCATAATGCCGTCGGCGATACGTGCCTGTGTCCACGACATATTTTCTTCTTTCAGTGCCTTTAGCCATTCTTCTCTTTTTTCGTCTACCGAAATGCTGATAATGGCAAAATCTTTGTATTGCTTGTTCACTTTTACCAAATGCGGGATTTCTGCCCGGCACGGACCGCACCAGCTTGCCCAAAAGTCCAGCAGTACATATTTGCCCGAAGGTATCAGTGACGCGAGTTTAACGCTCTTTCCATCGGGATTTTCTACATCGATGTCTATGTACTTATTACCTAAGGCAAGGGGGGTTATTACGTTCACCATGGAGTCCAGTTCAGCCAGTTGAGGAGTTCCTTGCCAAGCATCCGTTATCCAACTTTTCATTTCTGTAATTTCTTTTTCATTGAAATTGACGGTAAGCCCAGAGAATAAGGCTTTCAATTGGTCTAAAGCTACTACGGAAGAAGGGTTTTGTTGGATAAACGCTTTTACTTTTTGTATATATTGTTGTTGGTAGTCGGCTTGTTTTGTTACTAAGTTGATGCCAATATCGGTATAATCTTTTTTGTGTTCTCGGTCTGCCATCATCGGTTTAGTATATTTTTCGAGGAACTGGCGGTCGATGGCCTGCAAGGAATCGCTGTAAGGTTTCAGTGTTGTCAGCAGTTGTTGGTAGAGGTCTTGAGTGGCAGATCCTTTGATGACCGGTGGGATTACTTTACGGTCTGGAGTCCAATAAATACTGGGCAGGCAATCGAATTCGCCTTCGATGGTGATGGGCGAATTTTCCAAATAGAAATTGGTTACGAATACTTTTCCTCTTGGGCTTTCTTGAGGATTGGTACGTGTGTCTATGTACAAGGTATACATTTCCGGCTGGTTTATTTGTCCTTGTAGCCGGAATTTTCCATGTTCCATAACGGCACTGTCAATGCGCATCACTTCGAAAGGGAGTTGTTTTTGCAGGTAAACCTTGCCTTCGGGAATGCTGTCGCCCGTCAAGGTTCCTTCGATGGTATATCCTTTTTCTTGGGGTTGGCAAGCTGCCAGTGTGGCAAGTGCTGCCAGTAAACATAATTTTTTCATAAGAATGTTGTTTGGATGGTTTTTACTATTAATTCAGGGTGTATGAAGGGTTTTGTTCCAGTAGCTTGTTTCCGCTTAGGGCCGACCGGGGAATAGGCAAATTGAGATGTGCCATTGAATGCACATATCCCAAGCTTACGAAGTCGGTACCGTCCAGTTGTGAATATCGTACCATATCATACCACTCTTCGTAGTTCTCGGCACTCAATTCCAGGTATTTGTGCCGGAAGATAGCAAGCAGCAGATCGTTGTCGGCTATTGTGTCTACATAGCCTGCGGCATATCCGGCACGGTCGGTTAGGGGTTTCAGCGCCATACGGGCCGCTGCATATTGCCCGTTTCTGGCTTCTGCCTCAGCTTTTATTAAATATACTTCGGCAAGGCGCATCAGGTAGTATGTATTATTGTCGCCGGTAGCCGCGTCGTTCAGTACGTATTTTTGCAGAAGGTTTCCCGCTTCGGTGCTTAGGTAGGTTTGTGTATAGCGCGGGTCATTGCCAGTAGGGTCTAATTCTTCGGCAATCAGCTTAATGGTAGTGCCGAAGCCGCGCATAGCGGCGTCTGTCACTTTGGAGCCATATATTTGTTCCTGTGGATACGATACGTAGGGTGCCATCAGCAATTCGTGTGAACTGAATCCTTGAGAAAAAATGTTCAAGTAATTGCTTTCTAATGCCATGCCGCTTCCCAAGGCTTCGTCGATGGTGGCTTGTGCGGTCTGTGCCGCTTCCGCATACCGGTTCAGGTAGAGCAATACGCGTGCCTTCAGGGCGTTTACGGTAATTTTGTTCACCTTATAAGCCATGCCGGCGTAAGTCGGAGCTTGTTCGGCTTGTTTCAAGTCAGACAAGATTTGGCTGTAACATTCGGCTACGGTAGAGCGTCCTTTTGCTTCGCTGTTGTCGCGTACCGGTTCGTTGTATAAGATGATGCCGTATTCGGATTTTTGGTCCCAAAATTCTCCGAAGGCACGTAGCAACATAACTTCGGCAAAAGCCTTGTGGAAATAGGCTTCGCCCAGAATTTCCGATTTTCGTGTATCGGAAAGTCCTTGCGGCCGCTTGTTTTCCAGTTGTACGATGAGGGAGTTTGCCTGGTTGATGATGCTATAAAGTACAGTATAATAATTGAGCACGGCATTGTTTTCTATTCTCACGTCATTATTGGCAAAGTTAGTAGAACCTTCTACGTCCGAGTTGAGCAACGTGCCTGTCAAGATAAACATTGCGGGGCGCAAAGAGGCAAACTCTCGTTGGCGGTAGTATTGGTAGATGCCGTTCAGCAAGTATTCGGCAGAGTTGGCGTCGGTGATGACGTTGTCGTCTGTCAGTACATAGTCGGGATGTATATCGTCTACTGGCCCCAGCAGGTTACATGCTGAAAAGGAGACTCCTGCAAGCAAGGTATAAATAAGGTGTTTGATTTGCATATTGATGTTTGTTTTAGGGTTAGAATTGAAGTTTTACGCCTATCGAGAAAGTTTTCGATAAGGGATAGGAATCGTAGTTGGTACCCATAAGTGTGGTGCCCGAACCTACCGATTCCGGATCAAGTCCCGGCCAGCCGCTTACGGTGAATAAGTTAGTAGCAACGGCATAGACGGAAGCTCCGGCGATGTGTAGTTTGGAGAGCCACGGCTTAGGGAGATTGTATGAAAGGGTGATGTTTTTCATCCTGAGATACGAAGTGCTGAATACATATCGGTCCAACAGGGAAGTATTGTAATTGTATATGCCATCGCCTATGCGAGCATACTTGGCGTCGCGGCGGTCGGGAGTCCAGAAATTGTCATACAGTTCGGGATTGATGCCTTTGCCTGCTATTCCTATCATATCGGCGGCAAGGTCATTGTATAAGGCTTCTCCTCCTTGTGAGAACTGCATCAAGATGGAGAGCGACCAGTTTTTGTAACTGAAGGTGTTGTTCCATCCGCCGAAGAAGTTTGGCTCAGGATTGGCTATTACGGTTTTGTCGCCGGTGGTCGAGAATACGCCATCGCCATCCAGGTCTTTCAGTAAATAGTCGCCTACACCTGTAGTAGCTTGGTATACTGTTCCTTCTCCATATCGGGCGGCAGCTTGCGCATTGAGCCGGTCCAGTTCGCTTTGGTCTTGCACGATGTGGTCTACTATGTATCCTTGTACTACCCCAACTGGCTTGCCTACCACGAAGTAGTCTTGCATATAGGTGTCTATCTGCGCGTTGTTCAGCTCTTCCACGCGGTTGCGGTTCAAAGACAAGTTGAGGATAGAACTCCAGTTGAAGTTGTTGGTGCGCACGATGTCGGCACCTAGTGACAATTCAAAGCCGCGGTTGCTCATGTCGATGATATTGTCGTAATAGGTATTCATGCCCGCTTCCCAGATGTGGGGCGCAGGAGCCAGCGCGCCATCGGTATAGCGGTAATACCAGTCAAGGCTTCCGTACAGCCGGTTATCGAATAAGCCGAAGTCCAACCCTACATTGACTTCACTGGTCTTTTCCCATCCGATGTTCCGGTTGGGGAGGGTGCCGTTCAGCACGATGGTGCTTCCGTTGCCGTAAGGATAGTCGCCATACGTATAATATTGCTTGTACACAAAGTCTGCCACGTTGGTCGAACCGGTCTGTCCCAGGCTGAGGCGGAACTTCAAATTGTTTATCTGCTTTTTGTTTTTGATAAAGTCCTCTTCGCTGATAATCCATCCGGCAGACAGGGCAGGGAAGAAGCCCCACTGGTTTTCGGGGCCGAATTTCGAAGAAGCATCCGCACGCATACTCAATTCTACCAAGTAACGTCCGTCATAGTCGTAATTTACGCGTCCGTATACCGAGTTCAGTCCGTTTTTGCTGGAGGTTTCGCTTTTGCCGTACAAAGTTTGGGCTGAACCTATGTTGTTCAGGTTTTCGTCGTCGGGGAATCCTTGGAAGGTAAACGAACGGCTATGTGCCTTGCTGCGTTCAGAGCCGTAGCCCAGCATTGCGCCGAAGAGGTGTTTACGGATATTGAGGCTGTAGTCCAAACGGAAATTCAATGACATTGTCGTGTATTTGCTGTCGCTGGTAAGCAGTGTCGATTCTAGCGGAAGCCCTAAGTTCGACATATCTATGCTTGCTACCTTTGGAGTGAAATATTCCGATTCGAAGGTATAGTTGGTCATGCTGAAGTCTGTACGGAATTTCAGCCCTTTCATCAGGTCGATTTCGGCGAAAAGGTTTCCTAAGAATTGATTGCTTGAGTAAGTGGTGCGGCGTTGCGTCAAGGCTACAGGGTTGGGCTCCAGTTGCAGTCCTGCCATGCCATACATTTCCAATCCAGTGTCAATGCGTGTGTAATTGCCGTCTTCATCGTATACAGTTATGTCGGGTCGTACCAGCCAAGGCTTGGTGTCGCTGCTTGCTGTGCCTAGCCCGTCGCTGGTGCTGCGTCGGTTGGTTTCCGAGTAGTTCATTACGCCGCCTATCCGTATGTGGTTGTTCAGGTCGGTATTGAGCGCAAGGCGTCCTCCGTAAGTTTCCAGGTTATCGTTGCGGTAAAGCCCTTGTTCGTTTTGGCCGTTAAGCGAGAGAGAATAATTGGTTTTAGCCGAGCCTCCGCGTATCGAAGCCGTATATTGGTGGGTCAGCGCGTTGCGGTTCATCACTTCGTCGGTCCAGTTGGTGTTTGCCGTGCCGAACATGGCTTGGTTCAGTCCGTGGTAGATGTACGAACCGTCTTCAGCATAGCTTACGTTTGCCAGGGCATCGATGGCGGCTGAGTAGCCGATGCCTTGATTCCAGGCATCAACGGCGTTGCGCAGGTTTTCGTCGGTATATTTCAGGAAGGCCTCGTTGCTCATGGTGTCAAACATTTTCGTGGGGTTGGCTATCGAAAGGGTATATCCTACCTCTACCGAAGGCTTGCTCTCTTTGCGTCCGTCTTTTGTCGTTACGATGATGACTCCGTTGGCTCCGCGTGAGCCATAGATGGCGGTGGCGGAAGCGTCTTTCAGCACATCAATGCTTTCGATGTCGTTGGGAGAAAGGTTTTGCAGGGGATTGATGCTGGTGCTTTCGGCAAACAGGGGCACGCCGTCGATTACGTAAAGCGGCGCATTGTTGTTGGTTCCTGTCTGCATATTGGGATAAGGGGCGGTGACGCCGCGCACGTTGATGGTGATGGAAGCGCCCGGTTCGCCGCTGTTTTGTGTGGCAAGCACACCTTTCACCATGCCGCCTCCCAGCAGGTCTTGGATGTTGTGTGATACGGGTGCCATCCGTTCGATATCTTCTTTCTTTACTGATGAAATAGAGCTGGTCAGACTTTTACGGTTTTTGCTTCCATATCCTATGACCACTACGTCTTCCAATGCCACATGGTCATCGCGCAAGGTTACGTTCAACTGGTGTTGCCCTTTATAGGCGATGTGCTGGGTTTGCATTCCGATGAAAGAGAATACCAAAGTAGCGTTGTGTTGTTCCTTTCCTATTTTTAGTTGGTAGCGTCCGTCAATGTCGGTGATGGTTCCTGTAACTGTCCCTTCTATCGACACCGATACGCCCGGCAAAGGTTCTCCGTGGCTGTCGGTCACAATTCCCGTCAATGTCGGCCCGTTTTGCCGGGCGTAGCTTGCCGACGGCATCTGGCTTTCTTGAGGCATATCCGTTCTTGCGGCATAAATGACGGTGCCGCTGCATAAAGCAAGAAATATGCACGCAAACGTTTTTCTTGTATTCATTTTTGTCTTTTTTTGAGGGTTAAATATAGTAATCCGTTGGCTGGCCTCGGGTACGAGGTTTTATCTTGATGTAAGTCTATCAGGCAGCAATTGGATTATGGTTTTACAAAATTTGCGAAAATTATTCATATTTGCAAATTTTGCTTTGATAATCTCTGAAAAATGAGGGGCATTCAAGATGGTTATCTAAGCAAATACGTCAAGACAAGAAGTCAGATAGTCCGCTATCCTCCTTATAAAATCAGAAAAACAATCTTCGAAAACAATTCTTAAAAAAACCTGAGCAAAATTCAAACAGGCTTTAATCGGGAGTGATAAAAAAGATATATTTGTTAATACAAGATAAGGAAAAGAATCTAATTATTAAAGCGTGTTATAAAGCATAAGATTTTTGTTCTTATCGCTTGCTATATTCCGGAAAGTCCGTACATTTGCAATGTGTTTTTCATAGTATTAGATTTAAGGTTAACAAAGGTTGGAGTACAGCGGTACTCCTTTTTTTATGCCCGCACGCTTCATTTGCCGGGCTTTTCCGGAGCGGTCTGTAAATCCGGTAAGGAGAATGGGTTGCCACATTCATTCTATATAACCGTATCGCCAACACGATTAGTAATCGTCAAGCTGCACGATTAGTAATCGTCAAGCTGCACGATTAGTAATCGTCAAGCTGCACGATTAGTAATCGTTTTGAATTGATTCAAGAATAATGTTATAAGCATCTTCAGATCTCAAATCAGTCGGTCAATTGGAAAAATGTTATATCTTTAAAGGTACCAAACAATAAAGTTATGAC
>NZ_NFJG01000105.1:0-16723 GCF_002159755.1 Bacteroides sp. An269 | reverse complement strand
CGAAGAACAGGAGCGAAAAGGACCAAAAAATCGCCCAAAGCACACACGAAAACGGATACATCAAGCCAAGAAAAACTTTTTGGAGAAATTCAAAACAGCTTCTCAATATCAACTAATTAAAATTCAAATCAAATGGAACAGAACAAACAAGTAATGGAACGCTTCGTGGAATTTATCAACACGGGCAACATGGAAATCGGACGGGAAATCATCGCACCCGATGTCATCTTTTACGCACCCACCTTGCCCGAACCGATGACGGGGCTGGAGGGATATGCCGCCGTGCTCGACATGATGCGCGGCGCCATGCCCGACGTGCACTGGACGGTGGAGGAGCAATCTCGCTGACAGATTTCCCTGTGCCGAACACCTGTTCCTTTGCCATTTCCAATGTCTTTTGTTGGATATGTTTCAGGGCAGACATGTTGAACAAGCTGGGCGGTGATGTCACGGTCGTTCATTTGCCCGAAGCAGGGTTGCACGAAAATACCCACTTCCCGATGTCCGACCTGAACAACCGGGAAGTGGCGGAGCTGATGTACGAATGGTTGTGCGCGAAGGGACTGGACTGATGTTATTCAGACGTTTTCATGCGTTTTCTGTATATCGCTTCTTGTCTTCTTCTGTAATCTCACGAATCACCCGGCAGGGATTTCCCGCGGCCAGTACCTGTGGCGGAATATCCCGGTTCACCACGCTGCCCGCACCGATAACCGCACCCTGGCCTATCGTCACGCCCGGCAGCACACTGACACCGGCTCCTATCCATACGTCATCGCCTACCGTGATGGGACGTGCATATTCCAGTCCCTGGTTCCTGCGTTCTGCATCCAGCGGATGCCCTGCCGTATAAAAGCCACAGTTCGGAGCCACGAACACATTGTCGCCGAACTTCACCGGAGCTTCGTCGAGGATGACACAGTTCATGTTGGCGAAGAAATTCTCACCCACTTCGATGTGATATCCGTAATCGCAGAAGAAAGGAGAGACAATCGTGCAGTTGCCCTTCACTTTACCCAATATGCGCCTTACCAACGCATCCCGTTCTTCCGCTTTGGAGGGGCGTAGCTGATTCAGTTCGTAAGTCAGATCGGCACATGCCGCACGTTCCGCCAACAGTTCTTTGTCATAGTTGGCATCGTACAACTTGCCGGCTTTCATTTTCATTTTTTCTGTTTCCATGTTTGCTTGATTTATATCCGGGGCAAAGATAACTTTTTCGTGTTACAATTGTATATAAAAACTATTCTGCCATTCCCGTTTTTTCTAATATCCGCACCATCTTCGGGCGGAAATCATTTCCCCATTGTTCCAGCATCCGGATAATGGGGATAAGGCTCCGTCCGTCGTCCGTAATGGAATATTCCACGTGGGGCGGAAGTTCGGGATAAATCGTTTTCTCTATCATGCCGTGCATTTCCAGCTCTTTCAACTGCTGGTTGATGACACGGGGGCTGGTATCCTCAAAATGCCGGTGCAGTTCACTGGGACGTTTGCAGCCTTTCTCCAGTTCGTAGAGGATGCACGATTTCCACTTGCCACCCATGACTTCCATGGCTATGGCCACACCGCAATCCAGGTCTAAGGGTATTTTCTTCTTATACATATATTTGATGTTGTCAATTCGCAGGACAAAAATAATGAAACTCGCCCGATTTCGGATGGATTTAGGAAGAATAATGTAAACTATTGGGCTTTCAGGGAGATACGCAGCATTATTCCGCATTTGTAAATGTGTGCTTTGAAGCCGTTTTTTGAATAGTTAAGCGAAAAAATTGCTACCTATCCGTTGCCCATTCCAGTTGTATGGAGTTGTTTGAAAATCCTTTCTGCTCCGACCGTAAAGAACGCAGTTTCATCATTTTGGCTTAGCGAAGGTACTTATTTTTTTTGAGATATGAAAAATATAGGTTCCGGAAGTCAATGGTGATAGCTTTGTCTATGTCTGACGATATTTTACATGCCGATGATTAACTCTGTCTCTGTTAATTTTGCAAACAATGGAACAGATTATGAATCAGACAGATGTAAAGGTTTCGTTCTACCTTAAAAAGAGCGAGGCGGATGCCAGGGGAAACTGTCCCGTGATGGCACGGCTTATTGTCGGCAAGCACTCTGAAACAGCATTCAGTGTCAAGTTTCGTGTGCCACAGTCATTGTGGTCATCCGGACGGGCGTGTGGAAAAAGTGTTGCGGCAAGAGAGATAAACAACAGACTGGATGAAATACGTGCTGCCGCGCTCGGCATCTATGCGGAACAATCTGCAATCCGTGAGGATGTAACAGCAGAGGATGTAAAGCATCAACTTTTGGGTATGGCTTCGGAACAGGAAACCCTATTAAGCTATTTCAGACTTTTCATTAGAAATTTCGAGAAACGCGTTGGGATCAATCGTACGGAAAAGACATTGAGGGCTTACCGCAATTCCTACAATCATCTGGTACGTTTTTTACAGATGCAATATAAGCTGTCAGATATCCCTTTTGCCGCATTGGACCGTTCCTTCATTGAAAAATATGACTTGTATCTACGTACGGAATGTTGTCTGGCTTCAGGCACAATAGTCAATCTTACCGTCCAACTGAAAACAATTGTCGGAGAAGCTATTGCTGACGGTATAATAACAGTATTCCCGTTTGTCGGATATGAACCGGTACATCCGAAACCGGAACAGAAATATCTCACCTCCGAAGAATTGAATAGGATTATGACAACACCTCTCCATGATCAGATTCTTTATCATGTGAGAGATATGTTCCTGTTTTCCTGTTATACGGGTATTCCCTATAGCGACATGTGTTTGCTGACAAATGAAAACCTTTCTCTCGCGGAAGATGGTACCTGGTGGATCAGGAGTTCTCGCAAGAAAACCGGTGTGGATTTTGAAATACCGCTTATGGAACTGCCGTTCCATATTATTGAAAAATACCGCGATATGGCTCCTGAAGGAAAGCTTCTCCCCATGTATTCCAACAGTTCATTGAATCGTTATTTGAAACGCATCGCCGGAATTTGCGGTATAGGACGTAAGCTGGTCTTCCATGCAGCCCGTCATACCTATGCGACAGAAATTACACTTTCCCATGGCGTACCGCTTGAAACGGTCAGCAAGATGTTGGGGCACAGTCGTATTGAGACCACACAGCATTACGCAAAGGTGACAGACAATAAGATAGATACAGATACGAAAGCATTGGATAAAATAATTGCTGAGCGGTTTTCTGTAGTTATTTGACAATGGCAAAAAATAGGATTATGAAAAGAAATACTGACAATATGGAAATCAAACGTCGCAGTACATTTGCGATACTGTTTTATATAAACCGCACCAAAGTCCGTAAGGATGGAACGTGCCAGTTGCTGTGCAAGATAAGCATAGATGCCAAATGGGAACAGATAGGAACGAAAGTATCCGTCAATCCGGCCATCTGGAATCCTGAAAAAGGACGGGCTGACGGCCGCAGTGAGAATGCCATTACCGTCAACCGGGCTATTGATGATCTGACCAAAGAAATCAAGGAGCATTACAGGCGGATTAAGAACAGTCTGGGATTTATTACGGCAGAGCAGGTAAAGAATGCCGTGATGGGAGTCGGTCAGAAACCGCTAACTCTGCTGGCTCTTTTCAGAGAGCATAACGAGGAGTTCAAGAAGCGTATCGGTGTGGATCGTATAAAGGAGAGTTATGATTCCTACTTACGTTCATATAAGCACCTTTCGGCTTTCGTGCAGGAAAAACGCGGCGTAGAGGATGTACTGCTACGTAGTCTTGACCGTGTGTTCTACGATGACTTTGAACTTTTTCTCAGGATGGACAGGAATTTAAGCCCGAAGAGCGTGCATGAACATCTTTACAGGCTGAAGAAGATGACCATGCGGGCTGTCAGCCAGGGAACAATCCGCCGTGATCCGTATTGTCGCCTTCATCCTGAACTGCCTAAACGGAAAAGTCGTCATCTGAAGCTGGAAGACTTGAAGACACTGCTTACAACACCTGTCGAGAAGCCACAGCTTCAGTTTGTTAGGGATATGTTCATCTTCTCCACTTTTACCGGACTTGCCTATACGGATTTGAAAAAATTGAGGGTAAATGATATTACCCAATCTGAAGACGGTTCATGGTGGATCCATATCCACCGCCAGAAAACAGGAACACTGTCTTCTGTCCGATTGTTGGATATTCCGTTGAAGATAATAGAGAAATATCGGGAACAGAGAAAGGATGACAAGGTCTTCAATCTGTATAGTCGTACGTATTTCATTATGCTCGCCCACCAGTTGGGTGAAGTTTACGGATTTGAACTTACATTTCATAAGGCACGACACAATTTCGGAACCCATATAACCCTTTCATTGGGTGTTCCAATCGAGACAGTCGGCAAAATGATGGGGCACATGCGTATTGAGACCACGCAGCTTTACGCCAAAGTGACTGACAGGAAAGTGGACGAGGACATGAAACGGCTGAAAGCAGCCGGAATGGATCGGATTCCTGGTCTGTATGAAGAAGATGTTATTGTCAGGAAACGAAGAAGGAGATTCGGATACCAATTGTCCGACAACAAAGAAACGACCTTGTAAAGAGGCCGTTTCTTTTACTTTTGCTTCATACCCATCGCTGTTCTTCCCTGCATCTTTTATAAGCGTCATCAAGAACTTTTTGTATGTCTGACTCTTTGTAAAGGGCTTTTCCCTGCACAAGATAGTAAGGTATCACACCGAGGGTCCGGTATTCCTGCAAGGTACGCCGGCTTACTTTCAACAGCTTTGAAAGTTCCTCGTCCGTGAGGAAATAATCACCGTGAAATGCGGGCCTTGGAGCCGTCCGTATTGCGTCTATCATGCGCTCCATGTTTTCCAGCCCTTTGAAAATAGTATCAATCCGCTGGTCTTTTCTGTTTATAAGATCGTAACTCATGGCTTTCTTTTTTGTGGGTGATAACTTGATTCCAACAGGCTTTGTACATCTTCCGGTTTGTAGAAGAACTTGTTCTTGATCCGGGTGAAAGGCAACAGTCCTTTCTCGCGATATACCTGAAGTGTTTTCTTGGATATTCGGAGAACCCCGCATACTTCCTGATTGTCCATCCATTTTTTCAGTCCCGCGTCTTTGGTCTGACTACATATACCAATGACTTTTTTCTCAATCAGGCTGAGGCGGACAACCAATTCGTCAAAGGTCTGTTTTTCCATACATATAATTTCCATACCGTCATTTTATTAGGATTGAAGACCGAGTTCCTTTTTTATTTTCGCAGGCAGCACCTTTCCCTTTTTGTTCAGGAAGTCCTGGACTTCCGAAGCTTTGTAATAGGTACGTCCGTCAATCATGTAGTATGTGACGAGCTTCTTCTGGCGGTAGCGTGCAAGGGTACGCTTGGTAACACCAAGGAGTTCGCACATATCCTGGTTGTCAAGCAGCTTGTCTCCTTCAAGGGCGGCCGTCTGCCTGTTCATGCGGTTCAGTCTGTCATCTATCCTGTCAAACCGTTCCATTATCTGATGGAGCATCATCTGGAATGTCTCCCTGTCTATCTGTATCATAATGAATTCTGTTTTTAGTGTAATAATTCCATTTTTTACACCGTGTTGCGCAACAGGTTTCATTATGATATAGGCCAAAACATGGACCAATGCAGCAAGACACACCCACATAAAAATATATTCCACTGGATTACAGTGAGATAAAAAATAGAAATTCAAAAAGACATGTTTGGGTAACGTTGCAGAAACATTGCAGTTGCGAGAAGCTATTGCAATGTTTTGCGATATATTAGACGGCAAATACCGTTACGGAAACTTTTTGAGGAGTGCAGATTCCAGGAGCAGGAATCAAGAAAATCAGATATTCGTATTCCATGGCCGGAAACTACAGGCAGCATATAGATGACAATTTCGTCGGGAAGGTGATATACAGACAGTCTGCGTAATATTTCCGTATCTTCACGTTCGGATATTATTGCCTGGAATATGGAATCAGAGGAAGTGGTATCCTTGAAACAGATAAGATCGACCATCGGGTAGTCAGGAGCTATGGAAAATGTGCCGTGCTGTTTCCAGAGAAGGAATCCGTTCCTGTCTTCTCTTATCCATTCCATCAGCCTGTCATCATCCGGGAAGTAACCGTCGATGGTCATTGCGAATACGATCTGAACTTTTGCCATACCTCTACCTGTTATAAATAAAAGCGTGAAACTCACACATTTTCAGGTAGGGGCTCTGGTAAGCCCATTGTAGATAATGCATGAGCTCACGCTATTTTTAGGCATAGCATAAGCTGCACGCAAAAGTCTCTACAATTTGAAATTTACCAGATTCCTACCTGAGACGTCTTGCGACTTATGTATAATAGGCGACAGCCGCTTTGCGGCGTCGTCATATTTTATTTCAAAATACAGACATGGCCAATAGACCAGTCTGTTACAAAATTAGTCATTTTGCCGGAATTACAGGCAATTCACTGCAAAAAATATTCATTTCAGCCCATATTTGTTCATCTTACGGTACAATGTAGCAGGATTGATGCCGAGCAGTTCTGCCGCTTTTTTCCGGTGGCCGCCTGTGGCTTTGAGAGCCTTGATGATGGACAGTTTTTCTTCTGTCATGCCATCATAATAGACAGAATTTGCAGATACGGTATTCGTATTGATGCTGATATCCATGCACTCCGTTTCGATGACCGGTTTTTCTGTCAGTAGCACGGCCCTTTTTATCTTGTTCTGCAACTCCCTGATGTTCCCTGGCCATTCGTAGGAAAGGAGAAGCTGCTGGGCTTCTATGGAAAATCCTTCAGTATCCCTTCTCAGTTTGGTGGAAGATTCTTTCCTGAAAAATTCCGCGAGTGGCAGAATGTCTTCGGGACACTGGCGTAATGGAGGTTGCGTTATCTCAAATTCTCCCAGTCTGTGATAAAGGTCTTCACGGAAGCGTCTTTCCGCTATGGCTTTGGGAATATCCTCGTTCGTGGCCGCAACTATTCTTACATCCGCATGTCTTTCCTTGCTGTCCCCTACAGGTATGTACGTGTTTTCCTGCAAGACTCTTAAAAGGACAGACTGTACGGAATAAGGCAGCGTCCCTATTTCATCCAGGAACAGTGTCCCTCCTTTTGCAAGGTCGAAATATCCCTGTCTGGCTGTATCAGCTCCGGTGAATGCCCCTTTTGCATGGCCGAACAGAAGTGAAGCCGCGAGTTCCCCGGGAATGGCTCCGCAGTTTACCGCGACAAACGGAGCTTCATGCCTGTCGCTGTAGTTATGTATCATCCTCGCAACCGATTCCTTACCGGTGCCGTTTTCCCCCAATATCAGTACCGACATATCGGATGGAGCGACCAGTTTTGCCTGTTTTTCACATTTTACGGCTTGTGCGCTTGTCCTTTTGAACAGATGCTTTTCACCGTTCCAGACAGCGGACATGTGCTTGAGGAATGTATCCACAAGTTCAAGGAGTTGTTCCCTGTGAACCGGTTTCACCAGATAGTCCTTTGCTCCGAGTTTGATCGCACGCACCGCGTCAGGATAGGAAGCGTATTCGGTCATTACCACAAATGGAATATGAATGTGTTCCCGGTTTATCGATTCAAGCAGTTCTATGCCATTTCCTTGAGGCAGTCTTACATCTGAAAGAATCAGGGCAATATTTTCGGCTTTCAGTACTCTTTTTGCCGCAGGTTCATCTATGGCGGTTGTGACAGCATAACCGCAACGTTCAAGCCAGTCCCTTTGCAGTTGGGACAAGGCTACGTTATCTTCAACTATCAGTATTTTCCTTTTCATTTTCCTGTCTGATTAAACTGTTTATCTCATTTTCTGCTGCCGAGACAAGTCTGTCAAGGCTGGCTGTTATTTTCAAGGTCCATTCTTTCATGACCTGATCTCCGGAGCTGTCATCGTGGACAAGGTTTCTGTATTCTTGCAATTCTTCTGCAATTCCGAGCATTTCCCACATGGGAAACATCCGGTGTATTATCTCCTTTATCCGCATTCTATCCTTATTTCTTATTGCTTCCACAAGTTCTTCCTTGTTCGCTTCGGATTCTTTTACAAGCATTGTCAATACCTTGCGTTTGTTTCCGGAATCCGATATGAGCGGCCTGAAATCTATTGATTGTGATTCAGGCTTGTTCATCTTTTCCATAATAGAGGACAGGAACAGAAGCAGTTCCGGGCTTGAAAAAGGCTTATGGATACATCCGGTGAAACCAGCCTTGATGAAATTCTCCTTCTCTTCATCTCCTCTTGCAGTCATGGCAGCTATTGGAATGCTTCGTGAACTGCCAATATTGGAGTTGCGCAGCAGATTGAGCAGGCTGAAGCCGTTGGTTCCTGGCATTTGTATATCTGTAAGTATCAGATCATAATCCTCTTTTCTCAAAAGACAGACCACTTCTTTTACATTTTGGCAGGCATGACAACTGACTCCATTCCTTTCCAGGATGTCGCGTGTTATTTCCATCTGGACAGGATCGTCTTCCACGACTATGATACGGTGTGGAAGTCTTTTTGCCGGATCTGGAAGCGTTGTGCATTTTTCCTCAATTGTTTCTGATGTTTCTTTCAGCGAAATGCTCACCTTGAATGTACTGCCTTCTCCGATTTTGCTTTCCACTGAGATATTTCCTTTCAGTAAGGTTACGAGTCCTTTTGTAATGGAGAGGCCAAGTCCGAAACCTTCAGGACAAATCTCTACTGCTGCCCTTTCAAATGGAGAAAATATGCGTTTTAAGGTTTCTTCGCTCATGCCGATACCTGTATCCCTGACTGTTACTGTCAGAATATCGTTTCTGAATATGGCAAAGAATCCAATAGAACCGGATTCTGTAAATTTTATGGCATTGGACAGCAGGTTGCTGATTATCTGCTCTATGCGGTCCGCATCGCCGGTAACGGTAATGTCGGTTCCGATAAAGTCTCCGGATAGCATTATTCCCTTGTCATTGGCTATGCGTCCATATTCTTTTTCGATGTCTGAAAGGAAGGTATTCAAGCGGAATGGAATTTCATTTAGAGTTTCCTTGGCCTCATTCAGGCGTGACAGGTCCAGAAGGCTGTTTACCAGTCGCATGATATGTCCAGTAGAGCTCAGGATGTTGTTCAGATAGGAATTTCGTCGTTTTCTGTCTTTGGTATCCATTGCCAGCTCTGCACTTCCCCGGATGGCATTCAGGGGGCCCCGAATGTCATGAGAGAGCGTGATGATAATCTTTTTGCGTATCTCCAGCATTTTACGGTTATGCAGGTCTGAGTCCTCAAGTTCTTTTCTCTTGCGGTGTTTTCTGTGTATATCCTTGGTTATGAATATGGATAGGAACAAGGCGCATAATAAGGCTGCTGATGATATGATACATATTGTGTCGAATGCTTCTTCCCTAAGTTCAGAAACCCTTTGATGCCGTTCTGCAGTACGCTCCAGGGCGTCTTTTTCCAATTCATTGATCAGTCTGGAGATGTTCCGGTTGAGAATATGGTTCTTATGCTCAAGAGAGTCCGCGAGTGATTCAAAAAGCCGGTTTTGCCTTTCCAGTACCTCGTACATTTCATCCCCGAACTTTCGGATGTTATGGGCGTTATCGGTTTGTCCGGCTTTTTGCTGTATTGATGTTTCTGTTTCCTTCTGTTTCCTTTTCCGGGAAAAAAGGCGGCTCAGAAAATTTTTCTTTTCAGGTTTCGTCGGTTCCGTATGTAATATTGTAGCGGAAGAAGTCATTTTTCTTTCCAGTACCGGAAGCTGACTTGAGAGGATACTGTCCATCTGTGTGAGTACGGAAGGGATATTCTTCAAAGAACGGATATGGTCATGCTTTTGATTGAGCAGGAACTCGACTGTATCAATGCGTGCCTGCTGAAGGGAGTCGGTATATACTTTTCTCAGTTCATCAAGCATGAAGAAGACCCTGTTTTCTTTTTCATTGTACTCTTTTTGGTCCGATATGTCACGCAGATATGCCGATTCGTTGTCCAGGAAGAGTGATACAAGCGCTTTGAATGTCCTGCTGGTCAGTTCCCGTTGTGCAAGCATTGCGTTCTCTTCCGCTTCTGCTTCCGCAAAAACCTTTTTTTCATGCCATAAAGCAGCGATGATTCCTATAACCAGCAGTGCCAGGATAGTGTAACCGGCAAATATTTTTATTAGCAGGGAACCCGAAGGTTTTATTGGATTTTCTTTTTTCGTTTCCATAACCTTGTATCGTGATTTTTACAAAGTTACGGAGGTGACGATGAAGTGATGTTCTGATTACTAACGGATTTTTTCTGATTTTTATCGGACTGTGTCGGCAAGCAGTTCTTTTCTTAACTGCAAGGGAGTTTTGTTAAAATTCCGTTTGCAATAGTCGGAGAAGGTTGACTCTGACTTGAAGCCGTTGTTTTCCGCTACCCGATATAACGGTATCGCCGGATTTTTTAGCATTCCTGCTATTCTCTTTTTCTTCCTTTCACGTAGCCATTGTGATACGTTCATGCCGAATTCATGCTTGAACCGTTCCCGGAATACGGTATTCGACATGTGGCATTTTTTCGCGAGCTCCTCTCCGGTCATATTTGCTGTAACCCGCAAAAGGACTGTTTCTCTGAAACCTGCTCCCTTGAAATCCGGGATATATTTTTCTGCAAGACGGAAATCGGATTCGGTCATGAAAGAATCGTTTATTTTCATGTGCCGTTTGAATTCGCTGATGACATTTCCGGCCATAAGGTTATACAGGAAGTTCAGGTGCGGATATTCTTCTTCCGGGCTTATTGCATGAAGAATTTTAGCGCAAACCAACAGGCCGTGGGCATTACGGTTTTTGTATTGGTACATATAGGTATCGATTACGTAGCCGAGCACTCTATTGTTCCGACAGAAACTTGCCAGTATGTATAGCGCGGTTTCAGTCTTGTTTTCAAGCGAAGGGACTGACTGTAGTTTTCTCAGTTTTTCTGTCAGCCATATCATGGCCGGTATGTTCTCAGACAAAGGTTTCAGGATGGTCCAAGTCCGTGGAATACGGATATCTGTCTGCCGGACAGCTTCGGCAACTTTGAGTACCCATTCCTCCCATTGTGTCCGGAATGAGTCGTGTTTAAGAGATTCTATAAGTATGTATTCCATGATTCGTAAGTTTCTGTGCAAAAATAAAATTTCCTGTATGACAGAGCAAATAATGGTTACCGAAACTTTTTGATTCTGTGCACTTTTCGTTAAATTTGCAAACGGCAGATGCCGTTGTTTTCTTAAAAGTATTATTATGGAATGGTTTGAAAAGGTCAAAGAATTCATAACCGGTTTCCCGCAGTTGCTTCAGACAAGCCCGAGGTACGGTTATCTGATAGTGGCGGCAATACTGCTGCTGTGGCTTTTGGGTATAATCTGCGGATGGAAGTGGACCTATACACGTCCGGGTAGCTGGGGCGGGAATTTCTGGCTGGATACACTCGGACCAAAGGCTTTCCGTTTCTGGCTCGGGGTGATCCTTGCCGTCGGGATAGGACTGGCTTTGTTTCTGTTCTCTATTTCCGGCAAGTAGCCGAACATTCTTTCCTTAGATGAAACCTGTAAACATAAAAAAGAGATTGAGTATGAAAACAATTCCAATTATGACCTTCTTCCTGTGTACGGCGATGTATGCCCAGGCACAGCTTAACATCGTTCCCAAGAGCGATGGACTGAAAGAGTACACGGTGACAAATGCCCTTCCCTATGACAGCCTGACGAATGTGGAGAAGCGGAGTTTCGCTTCCCTTCCGGGACAGACCCTGTACATGCACGGGGCGAGAAATGACGGGGACGGCTACTGGGATGCCTTCTACACGTCCAACTTCCTTGCCGGGGATGACCGGACGGTGTACAAGGCGGTCAATATCAGTTCGACCCCCGCTAAAGAGGTGGTCGGAAAATATTACGAGGTGGTGAAGGTCTGGACCAAGACAGACTACCTGTCGGCAGGATGCTGCCTGCTGCTTCGTGAGAAAGAAAGCGGCGAAGAGATGTATTATAACCCGTTCAGGTATCCGCTGAGCATGACCTGTTTAGGGTATTATGAGAAACTGAAACGCTTTGTCGGGCAGACATTCCTGTCGCTTGCCAAGGCCGTGGAGACCGAGGACGGTCAGGTCATTACCCCGGCTGAAGGTGCGGAGTATCGTTGTGTGGACGTCGGCCTGAAGATGAACAGTGACGGGGCGTTTCTGCTGATGGAGGATGCTGACGGTGTACGAGTGGAAGCATTTCCTATAGGCGGTGACGAGGTGTATGAGTTTGTAAGCACTGCACGTATCGGCCAGCTGGAAAAACTGTACGGCAAGAAATACGGGAAGCTGATTGCCTTCCGCAAGGTCGATACCGGCATGACGAGGGAAATGGTCATCTCCGCATGGGGTGAACCATACCACAAATCGGAAGTCAAAAAGGAAGGCAGGACTCTGGAGACTTTGCGCTTTTCCGACGACCGCTGTGTGGAACTGCTTGACGGGAAAGTACAGTATGTGCACGTCTATTGAATGGAGGCGCATCTTTGCCTGTAAAGTCCCAGGCGAGATTTGCGTTTATCGTTTATTAACAGACAAAAGCACCAAAAAATCAGGGAAAAATACCTATCTTGCGTAACCCTATTTAATTGAGGAAACATTGTCCAAAACAGTAATTAAAAAAGAATTGATATGGACATATACCAGAACAAGCCCAGAATCAAACTTACGCCTACCGTCAGGTATGGCAGGAAGTTCATTGAGGCAGCCTTTGATGATGACAGCCTGCGGATACCTTTGTCTAAAGAGGAAGGCATTCAACTTGTGGGCGGCAAAGCCTATTTGCCGGAAGAGCACTTTGTGCTTGCGGAGTTCTTTGACCGTTATGTAAAGATGGCTTTTATCGACTATTCCTCCATCAGGGAGCTGGGGCCCAGGAAACAGGAAGACAGTCGTCCGCCTCTTCCGGAAGGTTATCTGGAGAAATTGGAGCAGGTGCGGTATAGCGGACATACTGTCAGGGTTTATACATCCTATTTCCGGGATTTCCAGCAACATTTCAAAGGTCGTGACATCGGGACGATCACTTCCGGTGAGATAAATGACTATCTGCTTTACCTTATTCACGAGAAAAACATATCCTCTTGCCAGCAGAACCAGAGAATCAATGCCATCAAGTTTTATTATGAGAAGGTACTCGGACAGGAACGCCGATGCTACAAGGTGAGCCGTGCAAAACGGGAAAAGACACTGCCCGACGTGTTAAGCAAGGAAGAGATAAAAAAGATACTTGATGTGACAGCGAAAGACCTGCGCTTCTTCTGTGTGTTTTCCATACTTTATTCCGCCGGGTTGAGAATCAGTGAACTTTTGAATTTGAAACCCGGAGACATCAGTGAGTCACGTTTCATGATCCGGGTGCGACAGGGAAAAGGCAAGAAAGACCGCTATACCCTGCTGTCCAAACCATTGATGAAGAAGTTGGCAGAATACAATCGACTGTACAGACCGAAAGTGTGGTTCTTTGAGCGCAGGCCTGGAGAGCCTTTCACGGAAAGCATCATATCGAAACGCTTGAAGGCTGCCGCACTTGAAGCCGGCATAACGAAACGTATTTATCCTCACCTGTTACGTCATTCCTTTGCCACGCATCTACTGGAGCAAGGCACTGACATTAAGATTGTAAAGGAGCTTATGGGACATAACAACATTAAGACAACGGAAAGATATGTACATATAGCTGATACATTCAAAAGCAATATCAAAAGCCCGTTGGATGACCTGTTGACAGAAGAGGAATAGATATGATACTTAGAAAAAATAACAGCCAAATCGGCTGATAACATAACATTAGCCACTAAAAAAAAGAATAAATATGTATTCAGCAGAATGGAGTCAAGTCGTAAAGAATTATGAGGCATATAAAGAAAGTCTTTCTGTATTTAGAAAATATATTAGCAAAACAAAAGACCTTTCAAAAGCTTTGCATAGTAGTAATATTAATTGCTATTATGCTTTAGAAGTTCTGAGGTATATGCCTAATGAAACATGTATTTCACTTTTAGAAGATTTGTTTTATGTCTTAATATATAGTAATGACACCTACTCATTTTATGCAAAATCTATAATTCTTAGGCTTATTGATGACAAACTGGTGGAAACTATTGCAGATTTAGCCAATAAATATTCGCAAAATACGACAGATAGTGAAGATATAAAGAATATCGCCCAGCTATTATTTGAGTGTAAAAATAAAAACAGATTATATGAAGAAACTTATGTTCTTTTTTCAAAAAAACATCTTTCTGTTTTGATAACAGAAGACTTCTTTGATGATGAAGAATATAAGTATTTATAAATACATAACTTAGTGGCTAACAAGTGGCTTAACTTCCCTTGAAAGGTCGGTTAGCCACCAAACATTAGTGTTTAATATGATGAATGAAAAATTAAAAGATAAAGTCGTTGCTATTGAATTGGCAGGAAATAATATATTGATAGCTAATAATAATGACAATTTTAAGAATGAACTTATCAGTCTTGGATTTGAAAAAGTAGAACCATACTATTCTATTTCTATTCCTGTTGATGATGTTGAAAAGCGTGCAGTTCTTTTTCAAAAGTTAATGGAACTCGGAACATTATTTTCCAATGGCAAGGATTGGTCGCCATCTGAAATAGTTAGATATTACCGTGATAAAGGTTTAATAAAAGGTGATTATCTTAGGATAGCATGGAGAAATAAACAAGATTTTGATATTACTACTGAATAGATTCTTAAAATTGCCAAGGAATAAACACTAACACGCATCTTAATCGCCACAAATGGCGATTAGCTGCCAAACATTATGTATCTTAATGAAATTTAATATGATATATATTCGCGAACAAACTTCACAGGAAATTGCAAATATAACCTTAGCAAAAGGAGAATCAATACAATTATTCGGTGTACAGGGTTATACGGTGGATCAATTGCAATCCATTAATAAATTGCTTATAATGAATGATTGTCAGATATGTATTAATTGTGATTTAGGAGTATGTAAAGAAGATGAGGACTTAATTTATAATCTCAATATTATTGAATTTTTGAGCAATGTACGGCATTTGATTGTCTCCAACTTGTCGCATAAAGCAGAATTAGATTCTATTGACTTTGTTCAATATACCCCACTACTGCAAAGCCTTTCATTTTTAGGGCTGATTAAAAGAAGCATATCATTACAGAGCCTGCAAGAGTTAAAGTGCTTAGATACTCTTAATTTTGGAGACTATTTGGAAATTAATAACAAGCAACTTGCTGTCATTAACAGTTTAACAAATCTTAGAGAGTTGAAAGTCAAAAAAATAGACGCATCGAGTCTGAATCCTAACCTCAATATGAGGAAGTTGGCTATATGCTCCAAACTGATAAACGGAGAGTGTTTGCCGGATAAATTCCCGAATCTGGAATATCTGTATCTAAAAAGACAGACGAAATGCTCGGATTTTTCGTGGATATCTAAACTGGTTACACTGAAAAGACTTTATCTGCATTGGATTTTCAGTTTTGAAACCTTACCTGACTTGTCAAAACTGAGTAACTTGGAATTGTTGGAGTTGGCAGGCTGCCCGAATCTGCGATATGGTATTGACTGTATCAAATCTCTTCCGAAATTGTATCGCTTTGTTGCAACGGAACTGACATGTATAACAACCGATGAATTGGAAAGAACATTATCTCATCTAAAAACTTTGAAATCTGTATATATTTATTTTAGAAATAATAATACAGAGAATAAAGCAATGGAAAAGTTAATGAAAAAATATAATTGGGTAAATCATCTCAATTTAGATACATAACAAGCGGCTCAACCTCCCATGAAAGGTCGGTTAGCCGCCAAACATTATCGGTAAAGTTCAAAAGAATGGAAATAAAAGATATAATAACAAGCATAGGCTTTATTGGTGGACGAGATGCTATAATAATTGAACATATAAATATTATAGATTCTCGAACTATCGAAGTGTATGTTAATGTTTCGCGTAATAGCCTATGTGATTTTGTTGACAACTCTATGAGTGCTATTAATCTGAAGTTTGTATTCAATGGAGTAATGAAATTCCAGTTGTACGATTACGAAATGTTTGAAAATAATATTAAAGGTAAAGGACAAACAGTTTCCTCTATACGAGAGATTGTTAAGTCCACCTATTCCCTAAAGGGACTTCATCACATAATCATAATTGCATACGATGATGTAATGGAGCTTTTATGTACAGAATTTCATAATGAATTGATTACCGATAACAAACAGCAAACCGACTGAATAAGCGGAACGCTGCCAAACATTACCAATAATAGAAAAGATGAAAAATAAATTAATTGATGAATTAGAGAAAATGATAGAATTATTACATCAGACAGGTTGGCATAAACAAGCGGTTTGGTATGAGAATAAGTTGAAACTAATAAAAGAAAGTGAAAAAGGCTGCGCATCTTTCTGTCAAACCCTTCATGAAATTGAAGCTTCACTTTCAGGCATGGGTTCGTTCTCTGATCTACCAATGAAACAAGAGTTTACCAATCAACAATGGGATTTGGCCGAAAAAGTCTATCAATTAATTTTGGAAAACATTGGTAACAATCACCTAAACAGCTAAACGCAGTTAGCTGAATCTCATTAGTCGCAATTAATTAAAAACAAAAGAATATGAGCAAGAAGAATATTACTTATTTCGGTGAAGTAGATAATAAGGAAGAGGACTATTTTGAAGGTCATGTAATGAT
>NZ_NFJG01000104.1:0-16887 GCF_002159755.1 Bacteroides sp. An269 | reverse complement strand
TACGCATAAAGTCATAGGTTTTATTAAGTTATTTCTTTCATTTACAAATTTAATAATTCTCTTGGCTTTATGCTATTTTGCTAGCACATTACAAACATAGGAACTAAAAAAATGAAGAAATGTGGCAAATGTTCGGGAAATGACGGGAGATATACAGCTTTTTCTTTTATCTTTGCCCTTATTATCAAAAAGAATTATGGTTATGCATCCATTAGAGTTATTCAAATATTGTCCGAAATGCGGGTCGCCTCGTTTCGAGATTCGCAATGCAAAGGCAAAGAAGTGTGCCGATTGCGGCTTTGTGTATTATTTTAATCCCAGTGCGGCGACGGTTGCCTTTATCTTGAACCGTCGGAATGAATTGTTGGTGTGCCGGCGTGGGAAGGAGCCTGCCAAAGGGACATTGGACCTTTCGGGCGGTTTCCTTGACATGTACGAAACCGGTGAGGAGGGAGTGGCACGCGAAGTGCTCGAAGAAACCGGTTTGAAAGTGACTGAAGCGATTTATCAGTTCTCGTTGCCCAACACGTATCTGTATTCGGGTTTCTTGGTACATACACTCGACCAGTTTTTCTTGTGTCGGGTAGAAGACGATAGCCGTCTGGAAGCAAAGGACGATGTGGCGGATTCGTTTTGGATGCCTCTTGAGAAAGTCAACCCGGGCGATTTCGGACTCGACTCGGTACGGGAGGGAGTAGCTCGTTTTTTAGCCTCACATAAATCGGAAGGATATGAAGAATAGGAAAAAGAAGGTGTGGATGGCAGGAGCCTTGTGTGTGTTGCCGTGGATGGCATTTGCCCAGCAGACCGAACCGCTCACCGGGCCGTCACGCTTGTACGACGAAGCGAAGGAGTTGTTCCTTCGGCACGATTATGCCGCCGCGCGGCAGGCACTGACACATTATTTGCGGCAAGAGCCTCAGACAACTTTTGACGAAGAGGTGGCTTATATGCTGGCTTGTACTTCGTATGAACTTGGCAAACCCGACCGTATCAGTCAGTTGGAGACATACATTGCCCGTTATCCGGATTCACGCTATTTGAATCGTGTGTATGCTTTATTAGGCTCTGCCTGTTTCTTCGACGGGAATTACCGGAAAGCCATTGCTTGTTTCAAGAAGTGCGATATCCACTTGCTTGCCGATTCCGAACGTGATGAATCTTTGATGCGTTTGGGAACGGCTTGCCTGAAAGAGGGGGACTTGAAAGAAGCGGCACTCTGGTTTGCCGTATTGAAAGACGTGAGCAGCGAGTATCGCACGGATGCGGTTTACCAGCTTGCTTATATCGACTATGCACGGGGGCAATACGATACGGCACTGGAGGGCTTTCGTATTGCCGGAACCAGTGAGAAATATGCTCCTTATACTCCTTATTATATAGCCGACATTTATTTGCAACGGAATGATTATGGAAGGGCTGGGAAAATGGCAGATATGTATCTGGAGGCTTATCCCCGCCACGAATATGCCAGGTTGATGCAACGTGTCAAAGGGGAGGCTTGTTATGGGATGGGACGTTATGCCGAGGCTGTAAAGCCTTTGGAAATATATAGTCAGAGCCAGGAAGGGGAGTACGACAGGAAAGCCTGGTATGAACTGGGTATGAGTTATTACCAGACGGGGGTGTATTCGAAAGCGGTAGAAGCCCTTGGGAAAACAGTCGGCACTGCAGATGCACTGGCACAAAACGCCTATTTACACAGTGGGCTATCGTTCCTTCAATTGAAAGACCGGACGCGTGCCCGTATGGCTTTCGAACAAGCTTCGGCAATGACGTTCAATCGTAATGTGCAGGAACAGGCTTTGTATAATTACGCGCTTTGCATCCACGAGACTTCTTATTCGCCTTTTGCCGAGTCGGTGACGGTGTTCGAGCGGTTCTTGAACGAGTTTCCCAATTCTGTTTATACGGACAAGGTGAACGATTATCTGATAGAAGTGTATATGAACACTCGCAGCTATCAGGCAGCTTTGCAATCCATTGCCAAAATCAGTCATCCGGGTGCCCGCATTCTCGAAGCCAAGCAGAAACTGCTGTTCCGTGTCGGGACACAGGCGTTTGCCCAGGCTGCTTTCGAAAATGCCATCGAATATTTTAGCCGTTCCATTGAGTTGGGACGTTATAACCAGCAGACGCTGGCAGATGCCTATTATTGGCGGGGCGAATCGAAATACCGGATGGAGAATTACGGGCAGGCTGCTGCCGATTACCGGCTTTATCTGGAATACACTCCTGACCGTACGGGTGATGAGTACGCGCTTGCTTTATACAATCTGGGCTATGTCGCTTTCAAACAGAAACAATACGAGCAGGCACTCGGATGGTTTACCCGCTGCTCGCAAGTGCAGGCAAAGGACCGCAAGGTAGCGGCTGACGTGTATAACCGGATGGGAGATTGTAATTTCCATTCCCGGCGTTTCGAAGAGGCGGAAGCTCTTTATGTGCAAGCCTTGGCGACTGACCCCGGTCTGGGTGATTATTCGCTTTTCCAGGAGGCTTTCGTGAAAGGTCTGCAACGGGACTATAGCGGGAAAGTACAAACCCTGAACCGCTTGCTGACCGACTATCCGGCTTCGACGTACATCGATGATGCCTTGTACGAGCAGGGACGGGCTTTCGTGCAGCAAGAGAGTAACGCTGCCGCCATCGAACGTTATCAGGTGTTGCTTCAACGTTTTCCCGACAGTCCTCTTTCGCGCAAAGCTGCCAACGAAATCGGATTGCTCTATTATCAGGAAGACAAGTATCCCGAAGCCATCGCCGCCTACAAGAAAGTGATAGCTGACTATCCGGGAAGCGAGGAGGCACGTTTGGCGCAACGTGACTTGAAATCGATTTATATTGATCTGAATAAGGTGGACGATTACTTGAACTTTGTGGCTACCCTTCCGGGAGGGGGGAACTTCGATGTGAACGAGCGTGATTCGCTCACCTACACTGCTGCCGAACGAGTCTATATGCGTGGCGAGACGGCTGAGGCGAAAGTCAGTTTCACCCGCTATCTCCAGTCGTTTCCACAAGGAGCATTCAGTGTCAATGCAGTGTATTATCTGGGCGTGATAGCTTATGGCGAGAAGAATTATGCCGAAGCGTCCACGTATTTGGATAAGGTACTTGATTACCCCGATAATCCTTTCTCGGGTGAGGCTATGAAACTTTCTGCCGGTATTGCTTTCCAAAGCAAGGATTACGGAAAGGCGCTTGGCTTGTACAAGCGGATGGCAGACCGTGTCGTTTCGCAAGAAGAACGGATGGAAGCTTTGCAACACGCGTTGGAATGTGCCCGTTTGAGTGGAGACGCAGAGGAGACTATCGGGATGGCGTCGGTGTTGCTTGCACAGAGCAAGCTGACTCCCGAATTGGCTAACGAAGCTCGCTATGCGCGTGCAAAGGCACGGTTGGGTAAAGGCGAATCCCGTGAGGCTGTGGATGACCTTGCAGAACTGGCTAAAGATACGCGTAACGTTTATGGAGCCGAAGCCAAGTATCTGCTTGCGCAGTTGTATTTTGATGCCGGTGAAACCGAAAAGGCAGAAAAAGAAGTGCTCGGATATATAGAGGTGAGTACGCCTCATACGTATTGGCTGGCCCGAAGCTTTGTGCTCTTATCAGACATTTATGTGAAGATGGGGCGTAATCTGGATGCAAAGCAGTATCTTTTATCTTTGAAACAGAACTATCAGGAGCAAGATGATATCCAGGAGATGATAGAAACCCGTTTGGCACAACTGAATAAAAAATGAGAAGTTAAGGTGATGAAATCAATGATAGCAACAATCGGGCTGAGCTGTCTGTGTATGGCGGCCAATGCCCAACAACACGCTGCTGATTCGGCACTGAATCGCACGGTAGTGGTAGAAAACCAATACAATCCCGAAGTGATGGATGCATTTAAGGTTAATGTCTTGCCCAAAGTGGAAGAGCCGGCTCTTCCCAAACAGCATATCGATTATGCCACTGCGCTCCATCCTTTCTCCAACTGGAATTTTACCCCTTTGCAGGCGATGACCAGTGAAGAGAAGCAGCGTGAAGTACCACGCGGATACTTGCGTGCAAGCTATGGCTCACGCAATAATGTTGATGCACGTTTTTCGTATTTGTGGGATATTTCCCGCCGTGATTTCCTGCATGTGGATGCATCGCTTTATGGAATGAACGGTGATGTGCCTTCTGTTATAACCGAAGCAGACGACTGGAAATCACGTTTCTATCGCACGGATGCTTCGTTGGGGTACCGTCACGATTTCCGTAAGGTTTCTTTGGCATTGGGCGGTTCTTTTGCTTCGCAAGTGTTCAACTATATGCCTGTTGGGGGAATAGAGGATGTTGATTATTCGCTTTCCTCTCATCAACGCTATACGTTGGGTGAGGGGTATCTGCGTGTGGCATCAGTTGAAGGAAAACTTCCAGTGGAATTTTCGTTTCAGACAGGACTACGCAGTTTTAGTCGGGCGTACGACTCGCCATGGATGGGAAGCGGCTCGGAAAACATTTTCCATACCGAAGGTCTCGTGTCGGGCAATATCGATGAAAGGCAGCGTGTCGGCATCGGTTTTGCAATGGATAACCTGATTCACGATGTGGACCAGACCGATTATACCTTGCTTTGCATCAATCCGCATTATACGTTCGGGAGCAAACACATACAGCTTCGTGCAGGGATGCATGTAGATATGCAGTTCGGTCATGACGGCCGGCTGATGCTATCGCCCGATGTGAAATTCGACTTTCTCTTCGCCCGTTCTTATCGCTTCTACCTGCAAGCCACAGGGGGTACACGTCTGAATGATTTCCGCGGCTTGAACGAACAGTCACCCTACTGGATACAGGCTGAGCAGATGCAGACTTCTTACACGCCAGTTGATGTGCAGGCAGGTGTGCAAGGAGCACCCATGCCTGGGTTGGGATTCCGCCTCTTCGGAGGTTATCGTGTGGTGAAGGACGAGATATTCAGGTTGCCGGGTATGTTGGAGGAACCTTATCCCTATGTCTATACGTTTTTGGCACAAGATAAGGCGAAGGTAGGCTATGGTGGTGCATGGCTGGCGTACCAGTATAAGGATTGGCTGGACATTTCGGCACAGGGCACGTATTATGGATGGGACGTGAAGGAAGACAGAGAGGTATTGCTTTATCTCAAGCCGAAATTTGCCTTTGATGCTTCTGTACGTGCAAAATTGTACAAAGACTTGTGGATCAAGGCACATTACCGTTTCGAGCAACGTGCCGACATGAAGGAGATGGAAACAGCCGATGATGTGAACAGTTTGTCATTGGGGGCAGGTTATGCATTCTTCGGCAGGCTGAATGTGTTCGTTTCTCTCAATAATCTGTTGAACCGTACTTATCTTGCTGAAACGGGTTATCCCGTACAGGGCTTTTATGCCACAGCAGGATTGAGCGTGCGCTTCTGATTGGGTTGCGTTATCAATCCAGACAGCTTCCTTTTATGGTTTCCATCTCAAAACCGTACGTTCTTGATATGGAAACCGTATGTTTTCGATATGGAAACCGTACGGTTTCCATATGGAGAACGTAAAAGGAAGACAGCTTGAAACAGAAACTGAACCTTTCAATCATACATTGATTCGTATCTGCCAAACAAAATTATCGGAGAAATTAAGACACTGTTTTGAATTTATCGTGCGATGATTTGGAATGAGTAAAGACGCAAAATCTTGCGTCTTTACTATGAGGAAGATAGCCGGGCTATCTGACGAAAAAGAGAAGCGGAAAGGGTCCAAAAATCGCTCAAAGCACACACGCAAACGAATACGTCAAGACGAGAAAAACTTTTTTGAGAAATTCAAAACAGTTTTTTAGAGTTCCGTTACAGGTTTGCATCGGTCTTTGTGAGGTTTCAGATACATGTTTCTGCTTGCTGAACACTAAAAATGAAGAATTTTTTCAAGAAACCCACCTTATTATATCGTTTTACTTCAGGTTTTTTCATACATTTGTCCCGAAAACTTTAATAGGAATACGGAATGATGCAAAATAATCTGGTTATAGTGGAGTCTCCGGCAAAAGCTAAGACGATTGAGAAATTCCTGGGAAACGGCTATAAAGTGCTTTCCAGTTACGGTCATATCCGTGACTTGAAGGAAAAGTCGTTCAGCGTTGATGTGAAAAATCATTTCGCCCCGATATACGAGGTGCCGGCAGACAAGGTGAAACTGGTCAATGACCTGAAGAAAGAAGCTAAAAAGGCGGACATGGTGTGGCTGGCTTCCGATGAAGACCGCGAAGGAGAAGCCATATCGTGGCATCTGTATGAAGTGCTGCAATTGCAGCCGGAGCACACGAAACGGATTGTATTCCATGAAATTACTAAAACTGCCATATTGAAGGCTATCGAACATCCACGCCACATCGATATCAATCTGGTAAATGCCCAGCAGGCACGCCGGGTGCTCGATCGTATTGTGGGGTTCGAGTTGTCGCCCATTTTATGGAAGAAAATTAAGCCATCGCTTTCTGCAGGTCGTGTGCAGTCGGTGGCTGTTCGTCTCATCGTGGAGCGCGAACGTGAAGTGCAGGCCTTTGTGAGTGAGGCGTCCTATAAGGTTACGGCAATTTTTACCAATGCCGGAGGGACAGAAATCCGTGCAGAACTGGGGCGGCGGTTTAAGACCGAAGCCGAAGCACAGGTTTTTCTCCAGTCGTGTGGGCAGGCTGTGTTTGCTATCGAAGACATTACCACCCGTCCGATGAAGAAATCGCCGGCACCTCCGTTTACCACTTCTACTCTCCAGCAGGAAGCGGCACGTAAGCTGGGGTATACGGTAGCACAGACGATGATGCTTGCCCAGCGGTTGTACGAAAACGGGTTGATAACCTATATGCGTACCGACTCGGT
Source organism: Bacteroides sp. An269 (assembly GCF_002159755.1). NCBI lineage: Bacteria > Pseudomonadati > Bacteroidota > Bacteroidia > Bacteroidales > Bacteroidaceae > Bacteroides > Bacteroides sp. An269. Next base: position 10,025 of record NZ_NFJG01000104.1, on the reverse strand, counting down.
CAACCTGTCGGACCTGGCGTTGAGCACCAGTCAAGAAGCCATCGTATCCCGGATGGGTGAGAAGTACGTGCATATCCGCCATTTTACGACTAAGACTAAAGGTGCACAAGAAGCACATGAAGCCATCCGCCCCACCTATATGTCAAATGAGACTATAGAAGGTACGGCTCAGGAACGCCGCTTGTATGAATTGATATGGAAACGTACGTTAGCTTCGCAGATGGCGGATGCCGAGTTGGAAAAAACTACTGCCACTATCTCTATCAGCGGGCACGAAGATAAATTCATAGCAGTGGGTGAAGTGTTGACATTCGACGGATTCTTACGGGTATATAAAGAGTCGTACGATGATGAGGTGGAGCCGGAAGGTGAGATGCGTCTGCCTTCTACTCTTGAAGTGGGGCAGTCGCTTGAATACAAGGAAATTACCGCTACCGAACGTTTCACGCAGGCTCCTTTCCGTTACACTGAGGCTAGTTTGGTGCGTAAACTTGAAGAACTGGGCATTGGCCGTCCTTCCACATATGCACCTACCATATCCACCATTCAGCAGCGTGGGTATGTAGAGAAAGGCAATCGTGAGGGTACAGAGCGTCAGTATAAGATTCTTTCGTTGCAAGGTGGAAAAATGTCAGAAAGCACTAAGGTGGAATTGACCGGAAGCGAGAAGGCGAAACTTTTGCCTACGGATGTCGGCATCGTAGTGAATGATTTCTTGAAAGAATACTTTCCTCAGATCATGGACTACAATTTCACGGCAAATGTCGAAAAACAGTTCGATGAGATAGCCGAGGGAGAAAAAAAATGGACAGATGTGATGGAACTTTTTTACGAAGATTTCCATCCGCTGGTAGAGAAGACAATGTCGAGCAAGTCAGAACACAAGGTAGGCGAACGCATCTTGGGAACTGATCCCACAAGTGGCAAACAGGTTTCGGTAAAAATCGGACGTTACGGTCCTGTAGTACAGATAGGTTCTGCCGATGATACAGAAAAGCCGCGTTTTGCTCAGTTGCAGAAAGAATATTCGCTGGAGACTATCACGTTGGAGGAAGCGCTTGGCTTGTTCCGCCTTCCGCGTGTGCTGGGTGAATCGGATGGTAAGGAAGTCTCGGTCGGTGTAGGACGTTTCGGTCCTTATGTACGTTACGACAAATTGTTCGTATCCATTCCGAAAACTATGGATCCGCTTACTATTACGCTTGCAGAAGCCGAAGAGCTGATACACGAAAAACAGAATGCTGCCGCCAAGCGTGTTATCAAGACGTTCGAGGAGAATCCAGACTTGCAGATTATGAACGGGAAATACGGTCCTTACATTTCTTATGAGAAGAAAAACTACAAGATTCCCGAGAATATTGAGGCGGCAGACCTGACGCTTAATGCTTGTTTCAAGGTAATAGAACTGCAGAAGGAGAAGGCCGAAACCCGTAAAATTCGTAGTACCTCTAGACGGAAGGAATGAAACGGATTTATCTGATAGGTTATATGGGCTCAGGCAAAACAACGTTGGGAAAAGCCTTTGCCTGTGCTGCCGGTATGCAGTTTATTGATCTTGACTGGTACATCGAAGAGCGGATGCACCGTACGATACGCGAACTGTTTGCCGAGCGGGGAGAAAGTGGTTTTCGCGAAGTGGAGCGCAATATGCTATACGAGGTAGGTGAATTTGAGAATGTGGTGATAGCTGCCGGAGGAGGAACTCCGTGTTTTTTCGATAATATTGCGTACATGAATCGCACGGGCGATACTGTGTTTCTGAATGCTTCACCCGAAGCTTTGTTTCGTCGGCTGAAAGTAGCAAAAGCCAAACGTCCCTTATTGGCGGATAAGACCGACGAGGAACTGATGGGCTTCATCAAAGACGGACTGGCAGGGCGTATGGCATTTTACAGTCAGGCAAAATATCATTTCGATTCTAGCCTGCTGGAAGACCGGAGGCAGATAGGCGAATCCGTAGAGCGGTTGAGGACAATGTTGGAAGAAAAGAGTTGACCAGGTTTTTTAATAGTTCTGCTATTGGTTCTGGTACTTAGTCCCAGGTCAACTGCAAAATAATTATAAACGAAGATTTTTATGTTGTGAAATGAGAAAATGGCGTATTGAAGATTCAGAAGAACTCTACAACATTACGGGGTGGGGTGTTTCCTATTTTAGGATTAATGACAAAGGTCACGTAGAAGTGACTCCCAGAAAAGACGGTGTTGCAGTCGACTTGAAAGAATTGGTGGATGAATTGCAGCTCCGGGACGTCACAGCACCGATGCTGGTGCGTTTCCCTGATATTTTGGATAACCGTATCGAAAAAATTTCGAACTGTTTCCGACAGGCAGCGGAGGAATATGGCTACAATGCACAGAACTTCATCATTTATCCCATTAAGGTGAACCAGATGCGTCCCGTGGTAGAAGAAATCATCAGCCACGGCAAGAAGTTCAATTTGGGACTGGAAGCAGGTTCGAAACCCGAACTGCATGCCGTGATAGCCATCAATACTGACTCCGATTCGCTGATTATTTGTAACGGATACAAAGACGAGAGTTACATCGAACTGGCTTTGCTGGCACAGAAGATGGGAAAGCGCATTTTCCTGGTAGTGGAGAAACTGAACGAGCTTCGCCTCATAGCCAAAATGGCAAAGCAACTCAATGTACGTCCCAATATCGGTATACGTATCAAGCTGGCTTCTTCTGGAAGTGGAAAATGGGAAGAAAGTGGGGGAGATGCCAGCAAGTTCGGGCTGACTTCCAGTGAACTGCTTGAGGCACTCGATTTTATCGAAGAAAAGAAAATGCAAGATTGCCTGAAGCTGATTCATTTCCATATCGGAAGTCAAGTGACTAAGATACGTCGTATCAAGACTGCATTGCGTGAGGCTTCGCAGTTTTATGTACAGCTCTACCGGATGGGATTCCCCGTAGAGTTTGTCGACATTGGAGGCGGTTTGGGTGTGGACTACGATGGTACACGCTCGTCGAATAGTGAAAGCAGCGTGAATTATTCCATTCAGGAGTATGTGAATGATTCCATATCTATTATGGTGGATGCGAGTAACAAGAATGGTATTCCGCATCCTAACATCATTACTGAAAGCGGACGCTCGCTCACGGCACATCATTCGGTGTTGATATTCGAGGTGCTTGAAACGGCTTCGCTTCCTTCGATGGACGAAGAATTTGAGGTAAGCCCAGACGATCACGAACTGGTGCACGAACTGTATGATATTTGGGATAACCTGAACCAAAGCCGGATGTTGGAAGCGTGGCATGATGCACAACAAATCCGTGAAGAGAGCCTCGACTTGTTCAGCCATGGTATTGTAGATTTGAAGACACGTGCTCAGATTGAGCGGATGTATTGGTCGGTGACCCGTGAAATCAATCAGATTGCTTCGGGGCTGAAGCATGCACCCGATGAGTTTCGTAACCTCGATAAGTTACTTGCCGACAAGTATTTCTGTAACTTCTCATTGTTTCAGTCACTTCCTGATTCATGGGCTATCGATCAGATATTTCCCATTATGCCGATTCAGCGCCTCGACGAACGTCCCGATCGTACGGCAACCTTGCAGGATATTACATGCGATTCCGATGGGAAGATTGCTAATTTCGTAACATCACGCAATGTGTCTCATGACTTGCCGGTGCATACCATCAAGGCTAAAGAGTCATATTATATCGGTGTGTTCCTGGTGGGGGCTTATCAGGAAATTCTAGGAGATATGCATAACCTCTTCGGCGATACGAACGCCGTTCATGTCAGTGTGAGCGAAAAAGGCTATACCATTGATCAGGTTATTGATGGCGAGACCGTGGCGGAAGTGCTCGACTATGTGCAATACAATCCGAAGAAGCTGGTGCGTACCCTTGAAACATGGGTTACGAAATCGGTAAAAGAAGGAAAGATTTCGCTGGAAGAAGGCAAAGAATTTCTGGCAAATTACCGTTCGGGACTGTATGGCTATACATATTTGGAATAAAATAGATAACAAGACGGCAGATTGACAAGGTCCTGGTTGTTTTCGGGAAATCCTTGTCGTCTCAACTGATACTTCGTCAAATAGAAAATATATGCAAGAAAAACTGACAATTATAAAGGTAGGTGGGAAAATCGTGGAGGAAGCCGATACACTCAATCAGCTGTTAGACGATTTTTCCGTACTGACCGGTTATAAGCTGCTGGTGCATGGAGGCGGACGTTCTGCTACGCATATGGCTTCCCGGTTGGGCATTGAAAGCACTATGGTAAACGGGCGTCGCGTAACGGATGCCGAAACTCTCAAGGTAGTCACAATGGTTTATGGGGGGCTGGTCAATAAGAACATAGTGGCAGGTCTTCAGGCAAAAGGTGTTAATGCTATTGGTTTGACCGGTGCTGATATGGATGTCATCCGTTCGGTGAAGCGTCCGGTAAAGGACATCGACTACGGGTTTGTAGGTGATGTTGAACGGGTGGATGCCGAAGCATTGGCAACACTCATCCGCCGGGGAGTGATACCGGTGATGGCTCCACTTACTCACGATGGGAAAGGGCATATCCTCAACACAAATGCTGATACGATAGCCGGTGAGACGGCAAAAGCCTTGGCTCAGATATTTGATGTGACGTTGGTCTACTGTTTTGAGAAAAAAGGTGTGCTGAGTGATGAGAATGATGATGATAGTGTCATACCTGTGCTTACCCCTAATTTATTCCGGGAATATGTGGGTAAAGGCATTATCAAGGACGGAATGATTCCTAAGTTGGAAAATGCATTTTCTGCCCTTGAAGCTGGTGTAGGACAAGTGATAATTACCTCGGCATCAGCCATCGGAAAGGATATCGGTACAGTGATAAAAAAATAAGTTCAAAAAAAACGGCGGGTGAGTGTAACTTTTCAGTCACTCACCCGTCATTATTATAGAAAGCAATGCATACAATCAGTTTTCGAGAAGATATCCTGCCGCTGAAAGACAAGCTTTTCAGATTGGCACTGCGCATCACTTTCGATCGCGCGGAGGCGGAAGATATTGTTCAGGATACACTGATTAGGGTATGGAACAAGCGTGACGAATGGCAGCAGATGGACTCGATAGAGGCGTATTGCCTTACTATAGCCCGTAATCTTGCCATTGACCGAAGCCAGAAAATGGAATCGCAAAACCTGGAATTGACTCCGGAAACGCAGGAAATGCCCGATGCAAAGATGCCCGACCAGTTGATGGAACAAAATGAACAGTTGTCCATTATACATCGGCTGATAAACGAATTACCAGAAAAACAGCGTTCTATCCTTCAGCTCCGCGATATAGAAGGCAAAAACTATAAGGAGATAGCGGTTATATTGGGACTGACGGAAGAACAGGTGAAGGTCAATCTGTTTAGGGCAAGGCAACGGATAAGATTAAAGTATAACGAGATAAACGACTATGGACTATAAGTACATCGAACAGTTATTGGAGAAATATTGGAATTGTGAGGCTTCGCTCGAAGAGGAACAAATCCTGCGTTGCTTCTTCCGTCAAGAAGAAGTGCCGGCACACTTGTCGCGCTACCGGTCCTTGTTCGCTTATCAGGATGCCGGGAAGATGCTTAAGCTGAGTGACGATTTTGATGAACGCCTGTTGGCGGAAATCGAACGTCCGGTAGTGAAAGCAAAGCGGCTCACGTTGCAGATGAGGCTGATGCCCTTATTCAAGGCTGCGGTCATCATGGGTTTCCTTTTCACGATAGGAGGGGTGGTAAAACATTCTATGAATACCGGAAAATCGGAAGTGGTTTATGTTTACGACCAGTTTGAACGGGAGCGGCAAGACCCTCAGGTGGCGTATAAGCCCGACTCGGTGAATGCATCAGTCAAGGACACTCCCCAAAAGAATGTGAACAAACAATGAGGTATGACATTTTCATTTGCTTTTAAATATATATTAGTTAGTGCTTATTAGAAAAATCATTGATGAGGCTGTGAAGTTTCAATTCTCTCAAATTAAATTACTAACTCAATAACGGAAAGGATTACCGCGTGAGCGGTAATCCTTTTTTTTAAGAAACTGTTTTTGTAGTATGGTGAAAAATCCGTTGTTGCTTGTTAACGGTTTTTATACATTTCATCATAATACATCTGATAATCCCCGCTTGTTACGTTGTCCATCCACGCCTGATTATCCAGATACCAGCGGACGGTCTTTTCGATGCCTTCCTCAAACTGCAGGCTCGGTTCCCAGCCCAGTTCACGTTGGAGTTTTCTTGAATCGATGGCGTAGCGCATGTCATGACCCTTGCGGTCGGTCACGTAGGTGATGAGGTCCATGTCTTCACCTTCCTTACGTCCCAACAGCCGGTCTACGGTTTTTATCACCACCTTAATGATATCAATGTTCTTCCATTCGTTGAAGCCGCCGATGTTGTATGTATCGGCTATTTTGCCTTTATGGAAAATCAGGTCGATGGCTCTTGCGTGGTCCTCTACATACAGCCAGTCGCGCACATTCTCACCCTTGCCATATACGGGTAACGGTTTGCGGTGGCGGATGTTATTGATAAATAAAGGTATGAGTTTTTCAGGGAACTGGTACGGACCGTAATTGTTCGAACAGTTGGTCACGATGGTCGGCATTCCGTAAGTGTCGTGGAAAGCACGGACAAAATGGTCTGAACTTGCCTTCGATGCCGAGTAAGGAGAGTGCGGGTTATACTTGGTCTCTTCGGTGAAGAACTCTGTTCCGTAGGCGTGGTGGTGTTCCGAGCTTGCCTTCGTAGTGAACGGAGATTCAATGCCTTCTGGATTGGTCAATTCCAATGCCCCGTAGACTTCATCGGTCGAGATGTGGTAGAAACGTTTGCCTTCATATCCTTCGGGCAGGCTTTCCCAGTATTCTTTGGCGGCTTGAAGCAATGTCAATGTGCCTATAACGTTTGTACGGGCGAAGGTGAACGGGTCTTTAATGCTCCGGTCAACGTGGCTTTCTGCCGCAAGATGTATGATTCCATCAATGTTGTACTTCTCCATCAACTCCTTCACTGTTTCATAATCGCAGATGTCCGCCTTTACGAATGCATAGTTTTCCTTGTCCTCCACATCCTTCAGGTTGGCAAGATTGCCGGCATACGTCAGCTTGTCGAGGTTGATGATGCGGTATTCAGGGTATTTGTTAACGAACAGGCGTACCACATGGCTTCCGATAAAGCCTGCACCACCTGTTATGATGATATTTCTCTTGAATTCCATATCTTTATGTTTGTTTGGTTATTACTGTTGTATTGCTCCCATGTTCTTCATGCATATTTTCAGGGAGTCTGTCCAGTAAGGTATCTTCAGTCCGAAAGTTTCTTTTATTTTTGTCTTGTCAAGTACCGAGTAAGCGGGACGCTTCACGGGGCTGGGGAATTCATCGCTATGGCAAGGCTCAATGTCGCAGGCAGTGTTTCCTGCTAGTTCGGCAATTTGTTTTGTGAAGTCGAACCATGAGCAGACTCCCTCGTTGCTGAAATGGTATATGCCACATTTGGAATAACCTTCCTTCGGATTTTCCTTTTCATAGTCGGCAAGCACAGCTTTGATTGCTACGGCAAGGTCGTATGCGTAGGTAGGTGTTCCAGCCTGGTCGAATACCACGTTCAGTTTCGGCTTGGTAGCTGTAAGGTTGAGCATTGTCTTGACAAAATTGCGGCCGAATTCCGAATAAAGCCAGGCTGTCCGGATGATGACGTAATCGCAGCCCATGGCTTCGATATTCTTCTCGCCTTCAAGTTTTGTTTTGCCGTAAACACCTGTAGGTGTTCCTTTTTGCTCTTCTCTGCATGGTGTGTTGTAAGGGTCTCCGCCGAAAACATAATCTGTTGAAATTTGCACGAGCATTCCTCCCGCTTCCTTCATTGCTTCGGCTAGGATTCTCGGAGCTTCGGCATTCAGTTTCCTGCAAAGAGTTTCGTCACTCTCCGCTTTGTCAACGTTAGTATAAGCGGCACAATTAACGATGCACTGTATGTTTTTTTCCTTTACCATACGTTTTACGGCATCTGTATCGGTTATGTCAAGTATTGTTGTTTCCACATCTTCAACTTCTACAACGTCGGTAAACGTGTAGCAGTCGTCTGTATCTTTGCTTATTATGCGCATCTCGTTGCCAAGCTGGCCGTTTGCGCCGGTTACAAGTATATTCATTGTTTCTTTTGTTAATAGACAAAGTATCAGCTGACCGGTTGGCAAAGTTTAGTTCTGTTTTTCGTCAGGTAGCCTGCTGTAAAACATCTCAAATCGGCACACGATAAATTCGAAGCAGTTTCTAATAACGTATATCCAAACACTTTGTCAACTGGTCAACTGGTTATCTAAAAGTTAAATGGTGAATCAAAGTCTTTCAATAACGGATGTTTCGTATCCTTCTCGCTGAGTATGGCTTGTGCGGTCGGGATGCGCCAGTCTATTCCAAGGCTTCCGTCAAGAATACTTATGCCACCATCCGCTTCGGGATGGTAGAACTCATCACATTTATACTGAAATATTGCAGTTTCGCTCAATACCGCAAAACCATGTGCAAACCCTTTCGGGATGAAGAACTGCCTGTGGTTGTCCTCGGTCAGTTCAACGGCAACGTGCTTCCCGTACGTGGGCGAGCCTTTGCGTATATCTACGGCAACGTCCAGTACTTTTCCTTTCACACATCTCACCAGTTTTGCCTGTGTGTATGGCGGACGCTGAAAGTGCAGCCCCCTCATTACGCCATACGAAGACATGCTTTCGTTGTCCTGTACAAATTCCACGTGTCCGACTTTTTCTTCAAACTCCCTTTTCGAAAAGCTCTCAAAGAAATATCCCCGTGCGTCTTTGAAGATGCGCGGCTCTATGATTACTACGCCTTCTATATCTGTCTTTATAACTTCCATGATTTTATATATTGTCGGTTGACTGATTTTCAGATGCCAGATATCAGGAATAAGGTTTCAAATGCTTTACTGTCTAAAACCTGGCCAATCAGTTTTTTGATTTACAGCTATTCCAGGTTCTCCCTTCCGGTTCTTGCTACCTCTTCAATTACTTTCAGCAGGTACTGTCCGTAAGGGTTCTTCAGCATCGGCTGTGCTTCTTCCCGCAGTTTGTCTGCCGTAATCCATCCTTTGCGGTAAGCGATGCCTTCCAGGCAGGCTACCTTTAATCCTTGGCGTTTTTCTATCACTTCAATGTATGTAGAAGCTTCAGCCAGAGAGTCGTGTGTACCCGTATCCAGCCAGGCAAAACCACGTCCCAACGTCTGTACCTTCAGTTCTCCGTCCGACAGGAAACGCTGGTTTACCGAAGTGATTTCCAGTTCGCCGCGTGCCGAAGGCTTGATGTTCTTGGCTATCTCCACCACCTTGTTCGGGTAGAAATACAGTCCAGTCACTGCATAATTCGATTTCGGATGTTCCGGTTTCTCTTCAATGCTCAGGCAGTTCCCGTTCCTGTCGAACTCCGCTACTCCGTAACGTTCCGGGTCGTTCACCCAGTAACCGAATACCGTAGCTTTCTTTTCTTCTTCCGCCGTGCGCACCGCCTCTTTCAGCAAGGCACTGAATCCGTTGCCATGGAAAATGTTGTCTCCCAGTACCAGGCAGGCACAGTCATTGCCGATAAACTGTTCACCAATAATGAACGCCTGCGCCAGTCCATCGGGTGAAGGCTGTTCGGCATATTCAAAGCGTACTCCGAAATTGCTGCCGTCACCCAGCAGACGTTTGAACGAAGGCAGGTCATACGGTGTCGAGATAATCAGAATCTCTCTAATACCCGCCAGCATCAGTGTTGATACCGGGTAATAGATCATCGGCTTGTCAAAGATGGGGAGCAACTGCTTGCTCACTCCCTTGGTGATAGGGTACAACCGTGTACCGCTACCGCCGGCTAGAACAATTCCTTTCATAAATCAGCATATATTAAAATGTTTAATATTTCGCATACTTAGAAGCTGTTTTGAATTTCTCCAAAAAGTTTTTCTTGGCTTGATGTATCCGTTTTCGTGTGTGCTTTGGGCGATTTTTTGGTCCTTTTCGCTCCTGTTCTTCGTCAG